>NZ_JACJEM010000045.1:0-42685 GCF_014164085.1 Pseudoalteromonas sp. SG45-5
CGTTTGTCTTCTCGTATACAATGCCCAGTTAGTTCAACAAGTTCAAGGTACGATTTAAGCTCAAATGGGAGCCCTTTTGGCATAGTTTGACGTGGCATGCCTGCAAAGCGGAGTAATTGTTTTGGCTGCTTGCCTTCTTTTGCGCATATTAGCCGTACTCGAGCACTGGTATGGTCTGATTCTTCTGGTGTCTTTGCCATTTTGGCTCTAATGGGGTTTAAATCTACATACGCCATGCAGGCCGCCAATGCGGCTTCATCTAATAACGCTTGCGAACTAAATCGTCTCTCCCAAAACCTGAAAGTGCAGTTATCTTCTTTATTTGCCCTGCGCGCAATGTCTTCATTTAACAACCGCATAAACCAACTAATACTTGATAGACGCTCTCGATATTCCTTTACTGTTTGATTAAAAAAGATAAGTTCAACTTTACTTAGCCTTTCACCCTGTATGTACTTTTGCGTTAACAATGTGCCTTTGCACAGCTTGTGCCAGCGAATAACAATCGCTTTATCATTCAGCCGATTCGCTTTTTTATCATCAACATACAGGACTAAATGGGTGTGGTTACTCATAACAGCATAAGCACAGACGTCTATACAAAATATCTTAGCTAACTCAAGCAGTTTGCCTTCAACCCACCCTCTGCGGTGTTCGTAAGATTGACCAGTAAAATAGTCTTCACCGCACAAAAAAGCACGCCGAACACAACGTGATGTACAGTGATAATACTTTGTATCAACCAAACTTACTTGACGCTTTCTTGCGATAGCCATGTGACACCCTGCTGGTTTTTGTACTAAACAAAGACTAGTACTTCGTTTCACAAAGTGCAAAAATTAGAATGGGTGTCATTGTTATTGATTGTTATTGTTGTTATTTGCCCTTTTTCATAAAAATTGTTTTTAGACTGTCAGTTTAAATTTTTATTCTATCTATAGAGAGTTGTTTTTTTGTATGATTCATTGTTTATAAACTGGATTTTTCGCCCTGATTTAATTGGCAGTTTTTGTAGTAATTTTGTAGTAATTAGGATGGCTGTCATCCTAATTTCAACAAAACCTAAGGTAACAATTTATCTTTTCTACCTTAGGTTTTGCGTGAAGTTTATTAAACTTTTAGGTATCAACTTTTTATTTCTTTAGCGCCGTGAATATTGACAAGCCAATTTGTTCTGCAAGCTTAGCTGGAACTGCATTGCCTAACTGCCTCATCACTTCCCCCCAAGAACCTTCAAAACTGAAATCGTCTGGGAAAGCCTGTATTCTTGCACTTTCGCGAACAGTGTAATATCTAACGCTACCATCCTCAAAACGAATCATATTTTCTCCACCAGGCACGCCATGCGCTCCTGCTTTAAGAGCCTTTGAAGGCTCATCGATATAACTACCAGTATGGCCTGGGTAGATTTTAGCTCCACCTTTAAACACATGTTGATTATAATTTTTTGCATCTTCATGTTCACAGTCGGGTAAACCAGATAAAGCATCACGTACTGTTACCCAAGGCAGGCTTTGTGGCGTTGATAAGCGATATTTCTGGCGAATCTTATCCACTTTTTTTAACATTTTTTCTTGCGCAATTTGCACAGGCAGATTGTGCCGCTCCCAATATTCACCTGAAACCCACTTATCCCAAATTAAAGATTCTTCTGAGTGAGTCGGTGTAGGAAACTCCCAATTTTGGTCAATATCCGATCGAAAGCCAATAAAAAAAATGCGTTCTCGCTTTTGAGGAATACCATAATCAGCTGCATTAACAAGCTTACAAGTTACTTTATATTCTAATTGCATGTGATCACTTTGAGCATGATAGTGATCCAATCTAGATTTATGTAGCTGCCAAGGCTCATCAATAGCTTTGTTTAACGAGGGATATTGAAGCTGTAAAGTAATATACTCAAAATAATCAGAGAATGACTTTCTCATTAAACCTTTAACATTTTCAAATATGAAAGCTTTTGGTCTTTTTTCACGAATTGCGCGAATTGCTTGAGGGAACATATCTCTAGAATCTTCATTTCCTTTCGCTTTACCGCCCAAAGAAAAAGGCTGGCAAGGTGGGCCTCCCGATATCAAATCGATATCAGCATCAATCGCTGTATAATCAAAGTTTACGACACTGCATTCATACACACATTTTCCGAAATCAAATGCACTATTGAGTCTAATTGTTTTACAAGCATTTTTGTTCAACTCAACAATGGCTTTATGATGAAAGCCACTTTTAACCAAACCAAGCGCCAACCCCCCGCCACCAGAAAAAAGCTCAATTGAATTCATAGAAACCTTAAAACCGTATTTTTCATGTTATTGTTCTCAAGTTTACTACTTATTTCAGTGTAAATCTTCTTTGCCTTTATACTTCTTAATCCTAATTTATTCAAAGAAAGCAAGGCCTGCGGCCTTACTTTCTGCTAACTCTCACTTTACTATTTTAATTTTTCAGCCCAAGCTCTCCCCGGATGTATTTTATCCCATTCAGATTTTGCCTGCTCGTAACGACCTTTACCTGGATCATGATTTCCAAAGCCATCTATTTTTGTATTCCATATTGGTTGGTATCTATTGATAAGGACTGATTCAACCACAGAGATAATTGCACTCATTTCTATAGGTATGACCATAAATTTGCATTTAAAATCCATTATATTAAGATTTGATGTTTGCTTGATACTTCTTGCATGCTCGTTAAGTCTGTTTTTCAACTTGGGTTCTTCACGTGCGACGAACGTACCAGTTCTAGCTCCAGTAGGGACAGCTTTTCCAATATAAATAGGCTTACCTGATAGAGCTAAGTATTTAGGGTTTTTACCACTGTAATAGAGTGCATAAACTCCCGAACCATTAAATTGACTACTTATAGGTAATTGATGCTTTGGTGTGGATTCAAGGAATCGTGCAGCTTCATTTGCGAGTTGAACAAGTTGATGTGATTGAAATGTTTGAGACAAGACATTGATTGTCATTTAAATTATCCATAATTTAATTAAAATTCATGTGAACCTTATAACACAAGGACTTTTTCTACAATATGAATAGACTAACTCCGTCTATAATTTAACTAGCTAATATCCCCGCGTTAGCTCTTATTATGTTTTTATTACTAAATATAAATTAAGTAAATTTTTGTAATTAGATATCTAATTACAAACATCATCATGGCTAAGCTGAGTTCTACTTAAGCTATAAGTAATAAGCTAAATACTTCATAAATTAAATTGAGTGAATCACTTACTTCGAATCAAAACTCACTTGGTCAAAGTATCGGTTTTGTGTGCACGATTTAAGCACGCTAATTGTTGTTAGCACAATGAGTTGCAGCTCGCTATTGACGTTAACGACTATGCACTCCTCTCGATTAGCATTACGTTTTGTGTCAGTTGCTATACCACGCACAGTGTCACCACTTTTTAAAACAATCTCAACGTGTAAACGGTTCATACAGGCTATTTCAACATAATCGTGTTGGTCGCAACTAATCATAAAAGATCCTTTGTTTTATTTTAAAATAACCCTAAGCCCAATAACACAGCAAACCAGCCAATCCACCGTAAAACCATAGCAACGTGTATAAAATTTAAAACTCCGTGCTATTTGTCGATCAGTTTGTCTTTATAAAATAAAAACAGATACAAAGGCACTACAACAAAGTATTTAATTATACCTTGCTCGCTACCAATAATTAGAAAGCCCCCTAATTGCGCCACCAGCGGTTGCTGGCAAACAAGGTAAGTAATGCGACCAAGGTTATAAATGACGCAATCATAAACGCAGAGTTAAACTACAGAAGTTAAACTAGACAGCCACTCTAATTAAACAAACAGAACGTTGCCATTAAATTTAATTTGTAGGTTAAGAATTTATCTTTTACTACTCGGTTACTTTTATTTCACCCAGTAAATAAGCAATTATCACTCTTAAATCTAAATTACACGCATAAAAATAACTGCATGATGCAGTTTCAACTTTTCTACTGAGTAATTTAAGGTTTATGTTAATAGCTTTTTACAATTACTGATATTGGCTCGCCGTTTTCTGTTTAAGTTTTCACAGTAACTTGCTTGTGATATTGGTCTGCCTACTGCGCCGTGAAATACGCGTGTAAATTGTGTGGTGAGTTTTAACAAATTTTCGGGAGAAATATTCACTCTTTCGAGTAAGGGTAAGTGTGTACTTTCGATATACCCTCGTTTGCCTTCTCGTATACAACGCCCTGTTAGTTCAACAAGTTCAAGGTACGATTTAAGCTCAAATGGGAGCCCTTTTGGCATAGTTTGACGTGGCATGCCTGCAAAGCGGAGTAATTGTTTTGACTGCTTGCCTTCTTTTGCGCATATTAGCCGTACTCGAGCACTGGTATGGTCTGATTCTTCTGGTGTCTTTGCCATTTTGGCTCTAACGGGGTTTAAATCTACATACGCCATGCAGGCCGCCAATGCGGCTTCATCTAATAATGCTTGCGAACTAAATCGTCCCTCCCAAAACCTGAAAGTGCAGTTATCTTCTTTATTTGATCTGCTGGATGGCGCTTCGCTTAAAAAACCAAACCTTATAAAATCTCTACCACCAAGTATTCGTGGGCTTTACCTGCAATTGTTAACGTAATTTCATCATCAATCCGTTTATTTAATAACTGCTTACCCATAGGAGCGCCCGGTGTTACAACAGCAATGGAGTGCTGTTTAACATTTACTGTTAATCCACCTGCTGCTGGGCCTAAATAAAACCATTTTTGGGCTGCTTTATCATCTTCTAAACATACAAGCGACCCGACTATTATTTTGTCGGTTGGTTTTTCGTTAAAGGCAGGTTCGAACAATTCTATGCTTTTATAGCAATCGTTTACGCGCTGGGCTTGGCCTTGTGCTAAATAAGCGGCTTCGAGCCCTAGGGTATCGTATTTATTTTCGGCTATGTTTTCTTCATGTGTGGCGGTGTCGTGCGCAGTTTTTGCCGCTACTTTTGCTGTTGTAAGCTGCGCTTCTAGCGCAAAGCGAAGATGTTCGATAACGTGGGCTTTATTCATGGGGATTAATACAATACAGGCTGTAAAAATAAGGCCGCTAGTTTAACATTTTTGCTAGGCTTAAAACCATTGTTTTAAACCCCGCAAGTTTGGTGGGAATACTAGCGGGGCTTAAATTAGCATTAAACAAGCAAATAGCGGTTGGTTGGTGCAGCTCTTTGCTTGTGCTTTATTAAAAACCTTATGGCATATCTAATAATGTTTGCGTGTGGGCATCTACTTTAACTTCGTAGTTTTTAGCGCTTAAACCCAATAGCTCCGGCAAGGTTGCCGCTATACAAATAGACGAGAACGTACCCACTACAATGCCGGTAAATAATGCAATAGCAAAACCTTGTAGTGGTGCGCCTGCAAGTAACCAAACGCTGGCAACCGTTGCAAGTGTGGTACCCGACGTTATTAAAGTGCGTGTTAACGTACTTTTAATCGCATTATTAATAATAGTCGCTGGGCTAAGTACATTGTTTGATTGAACACGTAAAAGCTCGCGTACTCTATCCCCTACTATTATTGAGTCGTTAAGTGAATAACCAATAATAGCCAGTAAGCTAGCCAGCACGGTTAGATTAAACTCAATTTGTAATAGTGAAAATAACCCAAGTACGAGTATTAAATCGTGCACTAGCGCAACCACAGAGCCAACCGCTAATCGCCATTCAAAACGCACTGCAAGGTAAATCATTACCGCAATCATGGCAGCAAACATTGCTAAACAACCTTGATCAAATAACTCATCGCCCACTTGTGAGCCAATATAGGCCGACGATAAAACCTGTGCGTTTATATCATCATTTTGTGTAACGGCGCTTTGCCAATCAAGGTTATTAGCTGTTTTTGATGTACTTGGCGCTTCTCTTAATTGAAAATGGCTATTTCCTTGCGCGGTTAGCTCAAACTCACCATTGTGATTTTTAGCAATAAACGATTGAAGCTCTTTTAGTTCAACGCTTTGGCTAGTTGTAAACTCTGTTAAATAGCCACCAGTAAAGTCTAGGCCAAAATTTAAACCTTTTTGCGTAAGCGTAAATACGGATAGCAGCACTAAAATGGCGCTTAAAAGCATGCCCATAAAGCGTAAACGTGTACCCTTTTCACCTTTTAAAAAAGTGTTAAGCATGTGCTTTTACTCCTGCTTTTTTACCCATTTTTAAATACAACGTTTGGCTTAATATTTTTGATACGTACACACCTGTAAATACAGACGTTAAAAGCCCCAGTGCGAGTGTAATGGCAAAACCTTTAACGGGCCCGTAGCCTATGCCGTATAAGATAAGTGCGGTGATCATGGTCGTTATATTGGCATCAAATATTGTATTTGCGGCTTGTTTATAACCCTCTTGAATAGCTTGATATGGTGCACGGCCTTGGCGACGTTCTTCTTTAATGCGTTCAAATATTATTACGTTAGTGTCTACCGCCATACCTATGGTTAGCACCAAGCCTGCAATACCCGGAAGCGTTAACACAACTCCTGGTAATAATGACATTAAGCCCACAAGCGACGTTAAATTTAATATAAGTGCCACGTTTGCAATAAGACCTAAACGGCGATACCAAAGCGCCATAAATGCAAGGGTAATACCCATGCCTAACATAAGCGCGGCTAAGCCATTACTAATATTTTCTTGGCCGAGGCTTGGCCCTATTGTTTGTTCGTGCACAATTGTAACGGGCGCGGTAAGCGATCCTGCACGGAGTAACAATGCCAGATCGGCTGCCGCTTGTTGGCTTTTTATATTGGTAATACTAAAACGCGAACTTAAATGCTGAGCAATATTGGCAACGTTAATAACTTCGCTTTTTTTAACTACTTCGCCTTTAGCATTTTGAGAGTACTCAGAGTAAACCGTCGCCATTGGCTTACCAATATTGGCTTTTGAAAACGCCGACATTGCATCGCCGCCTTGGCCGTCTAGGCTTAGTTGTACCAGTGGTTTACCCCAATCGTCGCGGCCTATGTTTGCATTATTAATATGATCGCCTGTAAAAATGGGCACAGGATCGAGCTTTATGGTTCCGCCCGATTGCATATTAAATGTTTGTCCGCCAATTTCTTTTAATTGATAAAAACCAAGCGATGCTGTTGCACCAATAATACGCTTAGCTTCGGTTGGATCTTGCACGCCAGGTAGCTCTATTCGAATGCGATGTTTGCCTTGTTGCTGTGTTACCGCTTCGGTAATGCCTAACTCTTCAATACGCGAACGAAGGGTTGTAAGTGTTTGTCCCATTACTTCTTTATCAAAGCTGATGCGGCCTTGCTCTGAATAACTAAATTTGGCAGTTTTAACGATGCCGTTATTGCTTGTTACAACGGCTAAATTAGCAAATCGGCTTTGTAGCTCTTCAATAACGGGGGCTAACTTGTCGGTTGCATTAGGCAATGCGTTTATTTCAAACCCGTGCTGAGTTTGCTGCGCTTTTACGCCGTGTGCTTTTTGCTTAATAATGATTGATTTAGCTTGTTGATACGCACTGACTAATTGCTCATCAACGGCTTTGTCTAAATCTACGTCTAATACAAATAGCACACCGCCATTTAAATCAAGGCCTAGCTTTATTGGTGATAAACCAAAATTTTGTAACCATGTAGGGCTGGTTGCATGCTCAACAATTTTAACTTGCGTGTTTGGGTATTGCGCTTTTATAGCCGCTTGCGCCTGAGCGCTTTTAGTTGGCTCGTTTAAAAGTACATTAATAGTTGATTGCTTATCTAAGCCCTGTTCAACCTCAAGCCCTTGATTATTTAAAAAAGTAACTAGCGTTTTATTGCTCGGTAAAAATTGTGTTTCGCTGTGCGGGGCGGCACTGATATGCAACCACGATTTATTTGGGTATAAATTTGGTAATGCGCTAATAGCTAATAAAACCAATACTATTAGCATGGCTATATAGCTTAACTTGAACTTAGCCGTAGACGGCTTTTTATCTTTTTTAAAACTTAACATGTTGAATCCTTATTGCCAGCAAAGCTAGCAACGTACTTTTTAAAAGCACAATTAATCTGCAGGCTAAAACTTTAAAAGTTAAAACCTAATAAAATTAAATAAGGAAAATTAAGCGCGGTAGGTAGTTACGGCAGTGTAGAGTAAGTTAACGTCTTTCCAGCCACTTAAGCGCGACTTTTTACTATTAGTTACAAGCGTATACCAAGGTTGTATACGGTTAACGGCTCTCGGTCGTAAGAATATATGCCTAACAAGATTTTGAGCAAAAAATTCAAAAACCACATCGTATTCTGGCTCACTTTGCACAGTGTGCAAAAACAAAGATGAATTATTGGCAGTTAATCTTGGTTGGTGCGCGTCAAAATCGGTTTGATGCGTTTTTTTATGTTGCGAAGTATCTACAGACTTACTAATAGGCTGTATTTTAGTTAAATCGGCAATATCAGTAAGCGGAACCTGCGTACTAACAGTAATATTTAAATTTTGTGAGGCGCCCATAGCATTACTTTGCACACTAAAAAGTGCAGCAAGTAGCAAAAAGGCAGTTAAAAACACTCTAAATTTAAACATTCACGTTTTAAAACTAAAATAAGGGATGCGTAGTATATAAGGGCTAGTATTTGAAATACAATAGCCCTTAGCTATTTACTATATAATTTTACTGAGACTTTTAATGCGCCCCAGACAAAGCAGTGAAAAACGACCAGACGCCATGAATTTACGCCAAAGTGTAAAAACACTGTGGCCCTACCTTACAAAATTTAAAGGCCGTGTTTTTATTGCACTTATGGCGCTTATAGGCGCAAAAGGTGCCACGCTGTTAATGCCTTGGGCGCTTAAAGAAATTATAGACTCGGTAGATAAGTCGATTAACCCACTGTTGGTTGTTCCCGCTTTATTGTTATTGATGTACGGTGGACTGCGTTTTGCTAGCGTATTTTTAGGTGAAATAAGAGATGCTGTATTTTCTCGCGTTACCGAGCACGCCATGCGCGATATTGGTTTAAAGGTATTTAAGCATTTGCACTCACTTGAGCTGGCTTTTCATTTAGACAGGCAAACTGGCGGTATTAGCCGCGATATAGAACGCGGTACTAGCGGGTTAAGCTTTTTAATGCGTTTTTTAATGTTTAACATTGTACCTACTTTGTTTGAAATACTGACCGTTGCGATTATTTTTGGCACGTTGTTTTCTGTTTGGTTTGCGCTGATTACATTACTGGCAGTTGCTATTTATATTACCTTTACGGTGGTGGTTACTCAGTGGCGAAACCGCTTTATTAGAGAAGCAAATGCTGCCGACAATCAAAGTAATACCCGCGCCATAGACAGCCTACTTAATTATGAAACGGTAAAGTATTTTAACAATGAGCAGTTTGAAGCAAAAACGTACGACACATTTTTAGCAAACTGGGAAAAAGCCCGTTTAAAAAATAGAATGTCGTTGCTCGCTCTCAACTCAGGCCAAGCACTCATTATTGCCTGTGCTATTACCGCGTTAATGTGGTTGGGCTCAACCGAAGTAGTCGCAGGTACGCTCTCTATTGGTGAACTGGTAATGATTAACGCTTACATGATTCAGCTATTTTTACCGCTTAACTTTTTAGGTTTTGTGTACCGCGAAATAAGACGCGCGCTAACTGATCTTGAAAATATGCTTGGACTACTTAACAAAAAACCACAAATAACCGACTCACTTAATGCTAAAGAGCTCACTATTAGCCAAGGTGAGATAACATTTAACAATGTAAGCTTTAGTTACGATACACACCGCCCTATTCTTAATAACCTTAGCTTTAGCGTTAAAGCAGGCAGCAAAGTAGCCATTGTTGGTGCCAGTGGTGCTGGTAAAAGTTCATTAGCCCGACTGCTTTATCGTTTTTATGATGTAAACGCTGGTGAAATTAGTATCGATAATCAAGCAATAAACTCAGTGACACTTAATAGTTTACGAAAAGCCATTGCAATAGTGCCGCAAGACACCGTGCTGTTTAACACTACTATTCGTGAAAATATTGCTTACGGCAGGCCATCAGCAAGCGATGCTGAAATTGACGAAGCCATTGCAATGGCGCACTTAAAAGACTTTATAGCAACACTTGATAAAGGCGATAAAACACTGGTTGGCGAACGTGGTTTAAAAGTATCCGGCGGCGAAAAACAGCGTATTGCCATTGCACGCGCTATTTTGAAACAGTCCCCTATTTTAATTTTTGATGAAGCAACTTCTGCACTCGACTCTCATTCTGAGCAAGCAATACTCGCGGCAATGCGTGAAGTTGCACAAAATCATACAAGTGTCGTTATAGCCCATAGGTTATCTACTATTACCGATGCCGATAACATACTGGTATTTAGCAAAGGCGAATTAGTCGAACAAGGTACTCACGCCGAGCTATTAAGACACAAAGGCCAATACTCACAAATGTGGTTATTACAGCAACAAAAAAATTAATAAAATTACGTTTTTAAAAGGCTCAAAAACTCAAAAGCGAAGCCGTTACCTTAAAATTATACAACATATAAATTAGGTAACTGCTTTGAGGTAAATTTTCCGCACTCGTTTTTTAATATACAAAGAGCCTAGATTGAATAAGTTTTAACTCTGAAAGCTCAATAGCGCCTAACAGCTCACAATCCAATAAATCCTAATAGTTTTTATAAAAAACTGAACCACAGCGAACACACCAATAATAAACAACCCAAACCAAAATAAACACAAAAAAATAACATATTGCAAACATAGTTAATGACATGTAAATTAACGTGTGTAAAATAGATACATAGACTGTATTAATAATAATAACTTTTCAATTTTGGGATAAAATATGAAAAAAATAATTAATAAAAATTTTAAGCGATCTTTATCTGCATTAGCTATATCGACTGCAATGGCGATAACAGCACCTACAGTATTAGCCGCATCAAACACTTCTGGTTCAATATATGGACAAGCAAAAACTGGTGCAACTGTCACATTTAAAAACCAAACTACAGGGTTAAGTCGTAAAGTTGTTATTGGCGCTGACGGCCGTTTTAACTTTAAAGATGTGCCTCCAGGTAAATATATAGTGACAAGCAGTAATGGAATTTCCCGAGAAATTTTAGTTACACTAGGTACTGGTAGCGCCGTTCTTTTTGATCAAAGCACTGAGGTAATTCAAGTCTTTGGTTCTAAAATACGTGCTATAGATACAAGCTCTGTTGAATCAACGATGGTTTTTACTCAAGAACAGGTTGAGTTATTACCTATAGGCCGAGATTCAACTGCCATAGCACTTTTAACACCAGGTACAGTCCCTGGCGATGACGATTTTGGTAACCTACCTTCTTTTGGTGGTTCATCTGTTGGTGAAAATGGTTTTTACATTAATGGTTTTGATGTAACAAGTTTACGTACTTTACTAAGCTTTGCTGAGTTACCTTTCGATGCTATAGGACAAACACAAGTTAAAACGGGTGGTTACGGTGCAGAGTTTGGCCGTTCGCTTGGCGGTATAACAAATGTAATTACTAAAAAAGGAACTAACGAATGGCAGTTTGGTGGAGCCGTTTATTACTCTCCAGATAGCCTGAGAGAACCAGGAATAGACACCATTGATCGTACTCCTAGTGATGATACAGTATATGCAGGGTATAACTCTGATAATTATAGAAATAGTTTAAGTTATAACTTTTCAGTTGGCGGTCCATTAATTCAAGACGCGCTTTTTATATACGCTAATGTAGAATTTCAAGACGATGAACGAGATTATTATAATCGTTCTACAAGTAATAACCGCTCTATTACAAACCCAAATGGTATTGTGACCCTAGATTGGTATATTACCGATAACCATATCCTCTCAGGTACTTACATCCAAAATGAAACTGAAATAGACAGAACGTATTATACTAACCCTACTGATCAATTTTACACAGGTCAGCATGGCGATGAAACGTCAAGTTATACTGAAGAAAATGGCGGTGATATATTCATTATAAATTATAATGGCCACATAACAGATAACCTTTCATTAAGCTTGATGTATGGCGAACTTGAAAATAAAGAAGAGAATAAAAACCCACGTAACCCTGATCCAGAAGCGGCTCTATGTGCTTTAGCCTATGATACCTTTGGCGTTTCATTTTCAGCACGTAAAAATATTGGTTGTTTTAATCCATCACAAACTGAAATAGGTGCTCTTGATGCCGATTCAGACCGTGATGAACGTAAAAGCTACAAAATAGATTTAGACTATACCTTAGGCGATCATAATATTAGAGCGGGTTATAACAATGAAGAATATACTTCATTTACAATAGGTACTTCTTATACTGGTAGTAATTACTATCGCTACATTGATGTTAGTGAAGGGGGTTATTCATCTACAGGTATAAATGGCGTTGAACTTCCACTTGGTACTAAGGCAGTTCGTGTACGTACTAATGACACTCAATCTGGTAGTTTTAAAGTAGAAAACACTGCTTTTTATATTGAAGATAACTGGCAAGTAACCGACGAGCTACTTCTTTATTTTGGTATCCGTAATGAAACTTTCACTAACTATGCCGCGAATGGTGAAGTATTCGTAGAAGCTGATGACTTAATCGCACCAAGAACTGGTTTCTCTTGGGATATAGACGGTGATTCATCTAAAAAACTTTACGGTACTTTAGGTCGCTATTATATTCCTATCGCTGGTAATACCAATATTAGAGCAACACGTTTAGAATCCTCTTCAGAGCATTTTTATTATGTTGACGGTTTTAATCCTGCCACTGGAGAGCCAATAAACCTAGGTGCAGAAATTGGTACCGGCTATAACGATTTACAAGTCCCCGATCCTAGAACCATCGCGGTCGCTGATTTAGATCCCATGCATCAAGATGAATTTATTCTAGGTTATCAACAGCAAGTTTCTGATAATTGGACCGCTGGTGTCAAATTTATGTACCGAAAAGTTCAAGATGGTATGGACGATATGTGCTCTCATGATGGCTTTTTCAAATGGGCTGAAGCAGAGGGTATTCCAGTTGCAAACGAAGCGAATGGCTGGGTAACGCCTGAAGGAGGCTTTGATGTGAAGTCAACAGCTGGTTGTCTGCTAATCAATCCTGGTAAAGATCTAAAAGTGTTTATGGATCTCAATGGGGATGGAGAAGTAACTGAGCAAACAGTTTCAAATAAATACTTTGATCTTCCTAAGTACAAAAGAAGTTATAAAGGCCTAGAATTTACATTAGAAAGAGCATTTTCAGATGGTTGGTATACAAATATTTCTTACGTATATTCAAAAAGTGAAGGTAATATAGAAGGTTATGTAAATTCAACTCTTGGACAAGAAGATGCTGGCGCAACTCAAGATTTTGATCATAAAAAGTTCCAAGATGGCTCTGATGGATACTTACCAAACGATCGTCGCCACCAGTTTAAAGCTTATGGTGCTTATAAAGTAACTGAAGAAATTACTTTAACAGCAAATATGAATATTATGTCAGGTACTCCTCTTAGCTGTACTGGCTATATTCCAACTGATGATATGAAAAAAGGTGATGGCAACACTATTTATGATGAGCCTAATTTTAAACGTTACGGTGCCTCTAGCTTCTATTGTGGTGGTGAACTAACTAACCGTGGTGACTATGGAACAACTGACTGGAGTTATATGCTTGATGCGGGTGTAACGTATGTTCCAGATTGGGCAGATAATAAGCTCACTTTAAAAGTGGATGTATTTAACTTATTTAATGTAGATAAAGTAACTGAATATAATCAAACAAAAGATAAGTCTCAAGGAAGTACAGACGTAAATCCAAACTTCCTTGCACCAACAGGCTACCAAGCTCCAAGAAGCGTTCGCTTTACCGCTAGGTATAACTTTTAAATCCATTTAATATCATTCTCCCTGTGAGCACTAACTTAGTTAGTGCTCTTTTTATTTGTATATAATACTTACTAGCCCTTGAATGCATTTACCTTTAGAATACGCGCTATAATTTTATTCTATTATTTACATATATTAAGGCGAAACGCAGATGGGAAGAGCTTACCAAAACAAAAAAGATTCAATGGCTAAGACTGCGGGTGCTAAAACTAAAGTTTATTCTAAGTACGGCAAAGAAATTTATATTTGTGCTAAAAACGGCGGTGTAGACCCAGATGGTAACTTATCATTACGTCGTTTAATTGAACGCGCTAAAAAAGACCAAGTGCCAGCACACGTTATTGACCGCGCAATCGATAAAGCAAAAGGCGGCGGTGGTGAAGACTACGCAGCAACACGTTACGAAGGTTACGGCCCAGGTAACTGTATGATTATTGTTGACTGTTTAACAGACAACAACAAACGTACCTTTGCTGATGTACGTGTTTGTTTTACCAAAGCAAATGCTAAAATTGGCGCTCAAAACTCTGTTTCACATTTATTTGACCACCTTGCTATTTTTGTATTTGACGGTGATGACGACGAAGCAGTACTTGAAGCTCTTATGATGGCTGATGTTGATGTAACTGACGTAGAAGTAGATGACGGTAAAATTACTGTTTTTGCTCCTCACACAGAGTACAACAATACGCGTACAGCGCTTGAAGAAATGGGCGTGACTGAATTTGACGAAGACCTAATTAGCTTTGTGCCACAAATTGAAACGCCGATTGAAGGCGAAGACGTTGAAGTTATGGAACGCTTTTTAGCAATGTTAGAAGATTGCGACGACGTACAAAACGTTTACCATAACGCGCAATTCTAAACGTCAAATAATTATAAAAAAGAGAGCAACGTATAACGCGTTGCTCTCTTTTAGTTTATATTGTGTATTTATTCGATCATTCGAATTTATTTAGTGCGCTTAAACGGGTAAACCTGTTGTTTAAGCATACCTACCGGCATGTAATCCCCGACTACACCATACGCTTGTGGCCACTCTTTTTGGCCTTTAACAGCAGTACCAAACGCGTAATCTAAAAACGAAAAATGTGCAGCGTAGTTACGATCAATCGCGGCTTTATCTGACGCATGATGCCAATGGTGAAACTGCGGTGTAACCATAAAATATTTTAGCCAACCAAATTTAACACGTACATTTGCATGGTTAAACACCGCCTGTAAACCCACAATTATTACGTACAAACTAATTATTTGCTGTGAAAACCCAAGTACAAATATAGGCGTGAGCACTAAGCTGCGAGTAACGAGTATTTCAAGAATATGCTGGCGAGAGCCCGCTAACCAATCCATTTCTTTAGCACTGTGATGTACGCCATGAAAACGCCATAATAAAGGGATTTCATGATAAGCACGATGCACCCAATACTGCATTAAATCGGCCACAAGTATTATTAAAAACAACTGCACTAAAAAGGATGTTTGCTCTATATAACCTTGTACTGTAGATGATACAGCCCACCCAAAGCCATAATGCACAAAGTGGTTAGTAACGAGTAATACAAAGCCAATAATCAAATGATTTACAAAAAAGTGATTTAAATCGCCTCGCCATTCACTACGTAATATTTTTTGATCTTTACGATGAGGTAATAACTTCTCAATCACAATAAATATAAGTGTTGAACCGAGTAAATCTAAAATAAACCAATCAAGCCCTATATAAGGTGTATCGCTGGCAAACTCTTTTACTTCAACGTTTGGTCCGCCAAACATAATAGCGAGTAAAATAAAAAACCACGCTGTAGCCCCTAAGCGCTTATTGGTATTACGTACAAAGTTAAGTAATCCTAAACTGCCCGAAAGTAATAATGCTGCGAACATAAGCTGACGCAAAAAGTCGACGCTGTAGCTTTTACGTAGCTCTGGCGTGGTTAAATATTCAGGAAAGTGAAATGCTAGTACGCCCAAGCAACTTAATATTGCTAAAAAGCAGGCTACGTAACCGCTTATGTTGCCCTCACCTATCTGAAGATGATTTGTGCGAAATATCTTTCGTGATAAAACTTTGATCATTGTTGTTATTCCTTGCGTCGTTGAGTTGATTGAGTACAACGAAATTTCCATTGGTTTACACACCGCTATATTAACAAAATTTGGGGTATAAAAAATACAATTAGATCACGCCCTACCTCTCTGCTAGCAAGTATTCGTATAATCCAAACACAAAAAAGCCACGCAATGCGTGGCTTGGTTGGATAAAGCAAAAACTTTTACAAGGTCAATTATAAAAACGCGCCTAATGCTTTAACTTGATCTAACATGCGGTTTGAAAAACCCCATTCGTTGTCGTACCAAGCCATGACTTTAACTAGTTTACCGTTAGCTTTAGTTTGCGTTGAATCAAAGATAGACGACGCTGGATTATGATTAAAGTCGATAGATACAAGCGGAAGCTCATTGTATTGTAAAATATCTTTCATCGAACCTGTCGATGCTTCTTTCATAATTGCATTGATTTCTTCTGCCGTTGTATCGCGTTTAGTGATAAACGTAAAATCAACTAAAGAAACATTGATTGTAGGTACACGTACCGACATACCATCTAATTTACCAGCAAGCTCTGGTAATACCAAACCTACCGCAGCAGCTGCACCCGTTTTCGTTGGGATCATAGATTGAGTTGCACTACGCGCACGGTATAGATCTGGATGGTACACATCAGATAAGTTTTGATCGTTCGTGTAGGCATGGATTGTCGTCATGCTGCCTTGTTCGATACCTACGGTATCGTTAATTGCTTTTGCAATTGGCGCTAAACAGTTAGTAGTACAAGAAGCGTTAGAAATGATATTGCTATCAGCATTAATTACGTCGCTGTTTACACCATGTACTACTGTTGCATCCATATCTTTACCAGGAGCTGAAACAATTACTTTTTTAGCGCCTGCTTCAATATGTTTTGCAGCATCATTACGCGCAGTAAAAAAGCCAGTACATTCTAAAACGATATCTACGTTTAGCGCTTTCCACGGTAAGTTTGCAGGGTCGCGCTCTTGCGTTAACGTAATTACGTCATCACCAATTAACATGGTATTGTTTTCAAGTGTTACTTTTTTAGAAAATTGACCATGTACAGAATCATATTGCGTTAAATGTGCATTAACATTAGCTGGTGCTAAATCATTAATTGCGACAATTTTAATTTCGTTGTTTTGAGCTGACTCGTAAAGTGCACGTAATACATTGCGACCGATACGACCATAACCGTTAATTGCTACATTAATCATTTTAGACTCCTATTTAAGTTCACTTGCTTGGCGAGCAAGCGCTTCAATGGCTTGCCAGTCTTTATTTTCTATAAGTTGTTTATCTAGCATCCATGTACCACCAACACATATAACGTTGTTAAGCGCTAAATAGTTAGGTGCTGTTGCTAAGCTTATGCCACCCGTTGGGCAAAAAGTAATATGAGGTAATGGACCTCCGATTGACTTAAGCATCGCTGTTCCGCCTGCGGCCTCTGCAGGGAAGAACTTTAAATATTTAAAACCATGCGATGCAAGTTGCATAACTTCACTTGCCGTCGCAGCACCTGGTAAAAATGGTATATCTGATGTTTTAGCCAAAGCAATAAGCTCATCACTCACGCCTGGACTCACCATAAAATCTGCACCAGCGGCAACTGATGCATCAAAGCTCGCTTTATCAACCACAGTACCTGTACCCACATAAGCTTCTGGCACTGCTGCTTTCATTAGCTTTACAGCTTCTGCTGCAATGGGCGTACGCAGTGTGACTTCCAAGGCTTTTAGGCCACCGTTAAATAACGCTCTTGCAAGTGGTGCTGCATCTTCTAATTTTTCGATTACAACCACTGGCACAACGGGTGCCGATGCTAAGATTTTTTCAATACTCATTACTTGTTCCTCATTACCCAGTATGGCTAATATTTATTCAAGTCCAAAAGCACTCGCGCCTAAATCGGCGCTGCTTACGATATTTCTAAACCCTGTAAATAATTCGCGACCTGTACCAAATGTTGCACTTGGCTGGCTAAGTTCTGCTTCACGTTTAGCGAGCTCTTCATCGCTAACATGTACTTTTAATATTCCGTTTGGCGCATCAAGCGTCACTAAATCGCCTTCACGAATTTTAGCGATAATGCCGCCCTCTACTGCCTCTGGTGCTAAGTGAATTGCTGCAGGTACTTTACCTGATGCACCTGACATACGACCATCCGTGACAATGGCGACTTTAAAACCTTCATCTTGAAGCGTTGCCATTACGGGGGTGAGTTTATGTAGCTCTGGCATGCCTTTCGCTTTAGGGCCTTGCTCTTTTAGCACAGCAATAAAGTTTTGGTTTAATTCACCACGTGAATACGCATCTTGAAGTGCACTTTGTGAGCTAAATACTTTTGCTGGCGCAGTAACCACTTGATGTTCAATAGCAACAGCTGACACTTTTATAACAGCTTTACCTAAGTTACCCGTTAAAAGTTGCAGACCACCTTGCTTACTAAATGGGTTGCTCACTGGGCGAAGTACTTCTTCGTCATGTGAGTTTGCTGGGCAATCTACCCACTTAATTTTAGTCGGCCCGGTTGAGTTGCTCATAATCAAACTTTCGTCTTTATCTAAACGAGGCTCTGTCATGTAAGGCGCAAGGCCATCACCCAACATTGTTTTAACGTCTGTATGTAAGTAACCAGCGCTTGCTAGCTCTCGCATTAAGAACCCCATACCACCGGCTGCTTGAAAGTGGTTTACATCTGCTGAGCCATTCGGGTAAATACGCGTAAGCAGTGGAACAACTTCTGATAAATCAGACATGTCTTTCCACATAACCTGAATGCCCGCAGCTTTAGCAATAGCAACAATATGAATTGCATGGTTTGTAGAGCCGCCTGTTGATAAAAGACCCACTAAGCCGTTTATAATTGTTTTTTCGCTGATCACATCAGCTAAACACGGGCTTTCTTTATCGTCTGTAAGTTGCTTGAGCATGGTTTCTACAGCATTACCTGTAAGACCATCACGAAGCTCAGTATAAGGATTAATGAATGAACTACCTGGAAGGTGCAAACCCATTATTTCCATTAACATTTGGTTTGAATTTGCTGTGCCATAAAACGTACAAGTACCTGCGCTGTGGTAAGAGGCGCTTTCGGCCTCTAATAAGTCTTCGCGACTTACTAAGCCTTGTGCAAATTTTTGGCGAATACGGGCTTTTTCTTTATTAGGAATACCTGATTGCATTGGCCCTGCTGGCAAAAAGAACACCGGTAAATGACCAAATGACAATGCACCAATTAATAAACCAGGGACAATTTTGTCGCAAACGCCTAAACAAAAAACGCCATCAAACACGTCGTGCGAAAGCGAAATTGCCGTAGACATCGCAATTACATCGCGAGAAAAAAGTGAAAGTTCCATGCCGTCACGCCCTTGCGTAACACCATCACACATAGCAGGTACACCACCGGCAACTTGTGCTGTAGCATCGTACTTTGTAGCAATGTCTTTAATTAAATCTGGGTAGTCTTTATACGGCACATGAGCCGACAGCATATCGTTGTATGAGTTTATGATGGCAAGGTTTGGCTGTTCATCAGCTTTCAAGCGCGCTTTATCATCGCTGCTACAAGCAGCCATAACATGGGCTATATTACCGCAACCTAATCCAGCACGAACTCTTGTTTGTTTTTTTGCGTGCGAAATACGATCTAAATAATCTTGACGGGTATTTTTGCTGCGTTCAATAACGCGCTGGGTAACTTCTTGAATACGAGGATGTAACATAATTTAACTCATCTCTATTAGTTAGAGGATAAAGGCTCAGTAGCAATTACAGACTCCACGTAAATAACTGCACTGAGCATCTTTGACTTACCCGTTCAAAGGTACGCTACCAAGGAGCCTCTCACAACAACCTTGACACCGGTGTCAGGGTATTAACGCATGAACATGACACCGGTGTCAACTGTAGTTGTTAAAAATAGCTTAACTTTTTAACATGACTAAATAATGAACGCTTTGATTTTTGTGTACAAGACCAATTTAAGCAAGTTTTAAACAAAAAAGCCCGAATAAGCGTCACTCATATTCGGGCTACTGTGAAAATATTTTATATTAAATTTTTACTTGAGCGGTTGATTCACGTGCTATTAATCGAGATTCAAGAGTAACTTGACATGGTTGCTCTTGAGGTTGTGAAATATGTGAAATTAACTCGCTTACAGCAAGTTTCGTCATTTCTTCAACTGGTTGCGCTATTGTTGTCAGGCCAGGCCAAATATGGCGAGCAATGGGTGCATCGTCAAAGCCCGCTATAGAAATGTCATTCGGTACGGTTAAATTTCTTTGAGTAGCTAATTTAAGTACCGCAGCTGCCATGTAATCGTTAGAGGCAAAAACTGCCGTTGGCCTTGGCGATAAATCTAAAATGCTACGCGCACTATTCACACCAGAGTGATAACTAAAGTTACCCTCTTCTACTAGTCGCTCATCAAATTCAATTTTATGGTTTGCAAGCGAACGTCTGTATCCTTTAAAACGTTGTTGCGTCGCACTGTGATCAGGATGACCTTTAATAAATGCAATTGATTTATGGCCAAGACTAATTAAATGCTCCGTTATTTCAAAAGCGCCTTGTTCGTCGTTACTGCGTACAGAAATCGAGTCATCTTGTAATACCGCAGATGCCACTCTGGCATACGGTATTTTTTTTGCTTTTAAAAGATTGACCAACTCAGCAAAATCACCAAACGGGGGCGTGAGCACGATGCCGTCTAAACGCGATGTTTGTAACAACTGTTCAATATTATTAATTAAAGCATCCCCTCTTAATTCACAAGGGTGTATCAAAAGGTTGTAATTATTTTCTCTACAAGCGGCTAAGGCACCGGTTTGTACACGCGTTATATAACTTTTACTTGGATTATCGTAAAGGCAACCAATAATAAAACTGCGATTTTGAGCAAGCCCACGCGCTATTGGATTGGGTGTATAATCGAGCTCTTTAAATACCGCAAGCACCTTTTCACGAGTCGCTGCACTCACATTTGGCTCGTTATTTAAAACGCGCGAGACGGTTTTTTTAGAAACACCAGCATGACTTGCTACACTATTTATGGTTACTTTTTTCATCTATCCATTATCCAAATACAACCAACAAGGCTAAAAGTCTATTTGCTATTGTGTAAACACGCAGCAGCACCAATTAGTGGAATATTATCTTGCGTTACCAGCGTGACAGGAATTTGCCCTGCGTATTGCGACATAATACCCTTTTGCGAGAATCGTTCAACAAAACGGCTTTCAAGTAAACGAGATTGCATACGCGGCAATATACCACCACCAATAAACAAACCGCCTAAAGCACCATAGGCTAATGCTAAATCGCCAGCAACACTGCCTATCCAATCACAAAATTGGTTTAACGTTGCATCACATACCGCACACTCACCACTATTTGCTAAACTACTAATTTGTGCGGCATCTAAATTTTTGGCAGGAATTCCCTTAACCGCAGCCATCGCTTTGTATAAATGCGTTATGCCTGGGCCTGAAAAAACGGTTTCTACTGACACGTGAGGATGCTCTTTACGTAACTCATTTATAAGCAATACATCTAATTCGTTAACAGCGGCAAGGGATATGTGCCCCCCCTCTGAACTTAACACCGATGTAGAATGTGAGGTTCTTACCAAACATGCAGCGCCAAAACCAGTGCCTGGTCCCATAACACCAATGTTTGCATTTTCATCAGCTTGGCCCGTTTTAATGGTTACGTTTTGCTGAGGATCTAAATACGGCGACGCATAGGCAAACGCTGCAAAATCATTAATAACGTCTAATTGTTCAAACTCAAAATGCTGTTTAAATTCGTTGACGCTAAAGTGCCACCCTAAATTAGTCAGATGCACTTGCCCTGCTTTAATAGGTCCTGCCACCGCTAAACATGCACGTTTAGGTTTAATATGAGAAACTGTCGATAAATAAAGCGTTAACGCTTTTTCGAGCGAACCAAAATCAGCACTGGGGAATGTGTTGTTGTGCTCTATCGTAAATTGATTTTTTGAATCATCAAAAGACGTTATAAGAGCAAAGCGCGCATTCGTGCCGCCAACATCAGCAACTAGAATAGGGTCAAATTGAGTAGAAGAGTGTAAACTCATGGTGTTATCTCTTTTGTTTAAGCGATTCATGCTTATTATTCTACAATGGTAAACCATTGATATTTATTTACTTTGGGCTATCACCCCAAGGCAGCTATCACAGTAAAAGTACTGCCTATAAAACAAACATAGGCAGCTAATACGTTTTGACAACAAAATGATAAAACGTCCACATTATGACACCGGTGTCATTACCAAATCAATAAATAAATGCGTTTAAACACAAAAAGCTTGAAAAAATTAATTAATAAACGAAAATGGCACAATTATTTATCACTTCAATTAAGTTGTAACAAATGAAAGGTAAAGCTACATCATTTGACATTGCCCATTATGCAGGGGTATCTCAATCAACTGTATCTCGTGCTTTACGTAATAGTCCACTTGTTAACGAAGAAACCCGCAAACGTGTTCACGACATAGCAAAAAAACTTAATTACAAAGTAGATAAAAATGCCAGCAACCTTCGCACACAGCAAAGTAGCACACTCGCCCTGCTTTTGTTTGAAGATCCAACCTCAGATGACTCGCAAATTAATCCCTTTTTTCTAGCTATGCTCGGCAGTATTACCCGCGCGTGTGCAAAAGAAGGTTACGATCTTTTAGTCTCGTTTCAATCTGCTAGCGCCGATTGGCAAGCTGACTATGAAGACAGCCACAGAGCCGATGGAATTATCTTGCTTGGCTATGGCGATTACATCGATTTTCAACCAAAATTTAATACCTTACTAGAGCAAAATACTAAATTTGTATGCTGGGGTGCAGAAGTTGATAACCGTCCAGATCTCACCGTTTGCTGCGATAACTACGGTGGAGGTAAGCAAGCTGCTGCCCATTTTATTGCCCATAGTCGTACTGATTGCGCATTTATTGGTGATGCATCGGATCATAGCCCAGAATTTTTCTCTCGTTTTCAAGGATTCAAAGATGAGCTGCTTGAAAATAATGTCACCTTAAATGAGCGAAAAATGGCAAACGCAATATCCACTGAAGAGTCTGGCTATCATGCAACCCGCTCTTTGATTGCAAATAATATTAAATTTAATGCATTATTTGCAGCCAGTGATTTAATTGCTATTGGCGCAATACGGGCGCTCAAAGAAGCAGGCATTAGTGTGCCTAAAGACGTTGCGGTTGTTGGCTTTGATAATATAGCCATAGCAAGTTACGTAAACCCACCACTTACGACTATAGAGCAAAATACAACGGTTGCAGGACAAATGTTGGTGGAAAATCTGTTAAAACTTATACGCGGACAAGAAGTGCAAAGTACCTTATTACCCCCGCTGTTAATTGCCCGAGGCTCAAGTTAATGTAAATATGTAAAGCTAGCATTTACTAGGCAAAGTTCTTGTGTTGTTTTTATAAAGCAAGCTTCATTTTAAAATACGGGATACCCTGCTTATAAAAACGTACTCCGTACGGAGTCATGCCAAAACGTCTATAAAAACCTAAAGCAGATTCTCTCGCGTCACACCAAAAAAGGTTAGCTTCTGTACTTTTTAATGACTGGATAATATGGTTTAACATTTCTGAACCAACACCTTGGTTTTGATAATCCGTGTCGGTTGCAAATTTACGTAAGCGTGCTTTACCCTGCGTCAAGTAAACAGAGGCAACACACACTAAATTGTCGTTTATAAAAGCACCAAAATGGCTCGCATCTTCATCACCATCTACACGACAAAACTCAGTAGTTTCGTTTGGCCACAATACACGTTGGCGTAGTAACATTGTTTGTTCAGATGATATTTTGCATATCTGCATTTTGGTGTATTCACTCTCTAATAATTATATAAAAAATAATGATGACGCACCTCACTTTACTGTTAGAACGTCACACAACTTATAATAAAAAAGTAAACCTCATTAAGAATTTTGAAGTAAGCAAATCAATTAGAAATTTGTAAGCTGTAATTATAAACGTTAAGTGCTTTATTATATTTTAGCCGCAAAGTAGGTCGTTATTTCAGCAGTAGTCATTTCTTTAGTTTCATTTGAAAAACAATAATAACTAGGTCGTATGTCACTAAAATACTGCATATCCATTTCTAAGCCTTCCAAATTAGGGAACATACCCACAGGCATATTGTACTCGCCTGTTGCTTTGAACTTATAAAACAAATGAGTGCCACATTCAATACAAAAACCGCGAGACGCCCAAGCTGAAGATTCGTACATTTTAACTTTATCTATTCCTTCGATTTTGACGTTAGTCCCGCATTTTACAGCAAAAAATGGAGCCCCACCCCAAGTCCTACAGGATTGGCAATGACACACCGTAAACTTAGGATTAATTTCCTCTGCAGTTATTTGTACCGCCCTGCAAAGACAGTTTGTTTTGTACTGAGACATTAATAAGACCTTACGTAATAAATAAAATAGTGGGTGTAGCGTTAGCAAAGCACAAGCATCTGCTACTATGTTTTAAGTGAATTATATTAATAACTTAAAATAAGTTTAAATAACGACTAAAATCAGCGATTTACTTTTTATTTTACAAACCATAACTTGGTTCCTATTTTGGTTCAATTCTTTCCTCTGTTTGTAGTGGGGTATAACGGTAGGTTTGGTGGGTTTTTATTAAAGTTGGAGAAATATTAACGCGTTTAAGTGGATTTTACAGCTAAACAATCTTAGTCATTCATTTCAGTATTATTTTTTGTCGCTTTTTTGTTATTTAAAATTTCAGTCATAATAAGTAACCTGAACTCTGGATAATAAATCTATCTCAAGCAGCTATTTTAAGCGCTAACTGCGTTGAATTTACTTGTAATAGGCCAGCTATTGACGCGCAATTCGCCTTGTTTTCACTGAGAAACTCTGGCTAGAGAAAATAAATTTAAATATCACAATGAGTCAGACATTAAGTAAGCAGTTACGAAATAACGTTTCATACTTTAGGCTATGAAATTTTTTAATTTTAATAGCTCCTTTGATGGGCACAAGGCTAATGTACCTATAACTAATAAATTAGCCACTTATGAACTACATAAGTGGCTATAATTATATAAGTGGGTTAACAAGAACCCCAAATTGTGCCAGACCATAGCGCGCTGTTATTTGCATACACCGTTGCTTTAATCCCCTTAAACGGAGGAACACCAAATCGAAAGCCACATGTCGCCATGCATACCTTAACTGATGTCCCACTTGGGATCGGTAGGGAGACAGAAAAACATATTTTTCCAACAATAGGAAACTGAACACAGATTTTACCATTTTCATAACTTGCTGAAACACAAGCTGAAATCTGTGCAGCTACCGTCGATGGGTGGAATTCCAATGTTTGCATTTGTTCGGATTCGGGCGTTGCGAGTGCACATGATGAATCATTTGTTAGATCTGGTACTATCTCGTTATTTTGACTACACATAGTTATTATCCTTGCTTGGACGTTATAGAATCTTAACGAAGCTAACTACTACTCATTTTTTACGTCGCTACTTCATTAAGTATGTTTTGCAAGAAAAGAATAGGAAGGATCAGTGTGAAGTGTTATTACATAGCATTACACCAGATAATGCTTTAGCCGTTTTAATTCTATGCTTCATATTCTGATCTAATTAAAGAAGGCGTAGTATTAAACCGAAACGATGGATAATTTATCATAATCGATTTTAAGATAAATAAGCTGCAAGCTTAATTTTCTCTTAGCAAGCAGCACAGTATTTAAGGTCTTAAAATGTCGAACTTCTAAATTCACTAATTTATGAATAGACTTTGTTTTGTAAATCACTTTTAACCGCTGGCCACTCAGTGTTAATTATTGAGTAAATAACCGTGTCCCTTATGCTTCCATCTTTTAAAATTTGATGATTTCGAAGAATACCATCTTGCTTTGCGCCAAGCCTTTTTATGGCATTTCTAGAAGCTTAATTAAAAGAATGTGTTCTAAACTCAACAGCTAAGCCTGTATGGGTGTCAAAAAGGTGATTAGGGCCTGTTTATCTTTCGAGGTTAAATTTGCAGCAGACTGTTTGGTATTTAGGCAAGGCAGAGCCTATGTAGTGTGGTTATTCCCCATAAATAGGCGATAACACAGAATAAATGCCAAACATGCGCTGCCCGAAGGGTTCTACCTAGGGGCAATTTACTCTTTGTTGCTCGGTTTTTACTTAGCCCACTAGGTTACAAACCTCTCGCCGCGATTAAATCGCCCCTAGATTGAACAAATTTTAATCCTGAAAGGTCAACAGGCCCTAAATAAAAGTAATTTACATTCGGTATTAACAGGGGTTCGTCTAACCGATGATGAATACCACGTGTACCCTAACATAGCCCGTTTATTTATTTGGTCTGCATTATAAAAGCGAGTCGTACCTACTATTTCATCGGAATCATTGCATTTTACCGCAAACGCTATATCACCCTTTGTTCCTGCTTTAACAGCTTCTTCGACATACCTTGCCATAGCGTCAGGCGATGGAACATTGGCAAACCACAGCTTCCAAGATTCACCATCTAAAATAGCTTGTTTTAAGCCCTCAATGTGAGTTTTATTTAACGGTTCAAGCGTAACAAACTCCCCCTTTAACTCAATACTAGATAACCACTGCATGCCACGCACCTATATAATTTATTGAAGAGCCTATACATTATAAAAACAATCTCAAAACGCTAAGTTTAATAAAAAATGAGCTAAATGGATAAAAACCAAACACTCTAAAACATCGTTCTATGCCCACAGAGCATTCATAAGAGGTGTTTAAAAAATTTATACTATCTGCATAAGTATTTGAACAATTTAACGAACTAAATAGCCCATATTTAAGCGGATCAGCATTATAGCTTAATGAGCGCGAGCATGTCTTCACCATCAGCATCTAAGCCCACTTCTTGAAAACCAAAGCTACAATAGAATTCTTTTGCAACTGGATTATTAGGGTTGTAGCAAATTTCAATTTCTTTTAGGTTTACGGTGCTTTTAATGGTTTCAATGGCAAGCTTCAAGGCTACTCTTCCGATACCTTTGTTTTGCTGTTCTTTGTCTATCATGAAACGCCAAATAGATATTTTTATTGGTGTTTCTTGAACCCACATAAAAAAACCTACCGGGGTGTTATTATGATAAATCGCTTTACAAGTGTAGCCGTCGTTATAATGAGACTCGACGAGCGACCACATATTACACGCTACGTATTCTTCTTGCTCTTTTGAAACATCCAACTCGCAGACAGATTCATAATTTGAACTATCTACTTCTTTTAGAGATATATCCATGATCTTCCTTAACTTTAACGAGCATATAGAGTTATTCGTTCAGATGTACTTATCTAGAAACTTTAACTGAGTTGTTGTTGTGATTCAATCGATACCTTTGTTTATCGCCATTTTAAAGGCGTTTAGTTGTTGTTTTTATTGTTTTTAAAAGGAGGTTTATTAACATACAATCTATTTTAAGACGTGGCTAGGCTTTAAGAACAGAAAAGCCACAGCTGCTACACTGTGGCTTTTTGCTTAAGAATATAAATAAATGCTATTTTAGCGCTTGTTTAACAACGGGATAATGATCCCATACTTGCTTGTCACTTAATGAACGTACCAGCTTAATATATTCAGCGTGAGTCCATGCCAGCGGAGTTGCTGAATTAGTCCCTTCGCCCAGTGTATAACCTGCTTTGTTTACACCAACGCCGTCCCATACTTGCTCTGGTAACATCATGCCTTCATTGGCAAACTGCTCTAGCCCTTTAACGTAACTGTTTTTAATTTCAGCTTGTTTTACGTCATTGAATGTATTGCTGGCATTGGCTGCTGCTATTTCATAGTGACCACGTTCGCCTGTAAAAAATGGCCATACACGTCCACGTTGGCCTGGTGTGTTACTTCCATTTTCAGCGTAATTTGTACCGGTTACTTCATCTTCGCCATAGCCATCGTTGCCATAACGACGATAACCTGCAAATGAGCCACTACCATCGCTAAAGTTAAAGCTATATTTTACTTGCAGATTGTCAGCGAGTGTTTCGTCATCGTATTCTGGTAGCGTTTTTACAATGCTTGGTGCAAGTGCATCACGTACTCCATAGCGTACTAACTCTAAAAAGCCACCGTCCAAAATCTGTTTTTTATTAAAACCTTCTCGACCGTTGTTTGCGTTAATTGTGGTATTGGAGTTAGCATTTTCATCTTGACCAATACGGATGAAATATTCGCCATCGGTGGCTTTTGATTTTAAATTACCTTGGGTGGTAAACATCACTTTTTCGATGTCAGCGTTATAGCTTTTTGCCGTTGCTAAATAACGTTCTGCATTTTTTGTATCACCTGCCATATTCGCGATATCTGCGGCGCTAATTAAACCAGCAACAACCGCAGCAGTAGTTGAAGGCGAATAGCCACTTTGCTCTTCCCAGCGCTCTTGTTGGGTTGCCGGTGGTGTGATTTGTGTATCATTCCATAAAATTTTCGCGCGTCCACCCTCGACTAAAAAGTCCGCAGCAGGTTTTAACATACGTGCGTACCAGTCTTTAAGCTCTGTATCACTAAGTACATTTGCTTGGTGTAATTTCCACGCGAGCATAATTGGCATCGCAGTTTGATCAAGCTGTACACCCACCCATTCAAGTTCGCCATCAACATGTGTTTTTTGTAAAAACCAGCCTGTATCGCCATTGTTACCTGGCGTTTTGCTATTAACTTGAACTTTTTCAAGGTATTCGAATGCTGTTTTTGCCGTAGCTGTATCACCCAGTGCCATAAATGCCATAGCTACTTGGTAGAAATCTCGTACCCACACGGCTTTATAACCAGTTGAGCCTGTTTTAGCCGATACGGTTTCGCCCCACGGGTTAGACAACGACGCAATAAGTGCACCGGCATGCGTTTTATCTTCTTGTGCTTTTAATACCATTGCGCTGGTATAAAGTAACTTGCCGTTATCGGCCGTTTGCTCAGTCATTTTATTAATAGGTGTAAGACTTTGTAGGTAATCTTGCCAACCAAATGCCGCACCTTTACCATTGTAGCTATCAAGTACACTTTGATAGCCTTTTGCTAATGTTTGGGCGCCCTGCTCTGCACTTTGTTGCTCGCTACGTGCAAAGCTTAGTACTAAATCAAACGTGGTATTACTTTCAATACTACCAAGCTCAGCAAGCAGACTGACATTACCTGACTGCTCACCAGTATTGCTATAACTGGTATTTAATGATTGTGACTTTTTGAGCTCATCCAAACCATCGCTTACACCCGTAAAGCCAACCGTTTTTGCTCCAAACTCAGTACTTGCTTGCAATGTTAAGTAGTTATCATCTTGCCAAGCCACTAAACCTTGCTCGGTAGTTTTTGCAAAATCATCAAGGCCGTTATTATTAATATATGGATTTACCACAACATAGGCTTTAACGTCTTTAAGGTTGGTATTAAACACGCTACGAACAAATAAACTTTGCCCATCAGGATCGGTAAATACGTGTTTTTCAAGAGTGAATCTGCCTTGTTTATCTTTACTTACTATTTTATAAGCAAGTGATAACGGACGGCCTTGCTCGTCTTTGTATAAATAATCAATCGTGACATCAAGATCGTCTGCTTCGCTAACAGTAAAGTTTTTTCCTGTTACCACAAATTGCATATCTTTTATTTGCGCTTGATGAATAAGGCCAAACATAGTTTCGGTGATCATGCCTTTAGCAATTGAAAACCAGACTTTTGATACTACACCTGTTGGTGCATCATTTGTGTAATGACCATTTTGGTATTGCTCGTACGATGTACCAATCCCTGTTTTACCTGCGTATGACCAAAATGGATCGTTACCTGGTGCACCAGGCGCAGTTGTTTTAGATGTTTGTGCTGTTTGTGACTGATTCGTATTTTGAGCACCGCATGCAGTTAATCCAAGTGCTAATAATGAAATAGTAATTAGGTTATAGTTTTTCATTTTTTACTCTTAATTAGAATTTTTAACGCGCATAACAGCAATGGCTGCTAATACAAATGACGCAGCACCAATTAACAAAGCGTAAATGGGCTGATTAGAAAACACATGACTCAAAATAAGCCCTAAAATACTGGCTGCAAGTAGCTGTGGAATAACAATAAAGAAGTTAAATATTCCCATATAAACACCCATTTTATTACTCGGTAATGAGTTACTTAGCATTGCATAAGGCAGTGACAATATTGAAGCCCACGCAAAACCAACACCAATCATAGGAATAAGCAGCATTTTGGGGTCTGTTATAAACATAAAGCTAGCAAGGCCTAGTGCGCCTAGTAATAAGTTAAAACAATGCGCGCCTTTTAAGCCCATTTTTTTAACTAAGAATGGAATGCACATTGCGGCAATAGCAGCGAATCCATTGTAAGCCGCAAATAAAATACCGACCCAATCAGCGCCATCGTTAAACGCTTTTGATGTTGTATCGCTACTCCCATAATGAAAGCTTGTTACTGCCGACGTGGTATAAATCCACATCGCAAATAAGGTAAACCAACTAAAAAATTGCACCCAAGCTAATTGCTTCATCGCAGTTGGCATTGTAAATACATCTTGCACTACTTGATAAAAGCCCCCTTGAGTGTGATTTTTAGCTTTTAATAAACCAGCTATCCACTGCACAATGCCAAAGGCAAGTAAGCCACCCGCTAATAAATAAAGTTCTTTTTCAAGCGCTAAGCCCATCACTAGGGCAAGTGTTGCAAGGCCTAATACAACAAATATAATGCCGCCTTTATTGTAGTTAATATCAGCAATTTCAGCCGTTACAACTGGCCCTTTTTGTGCCTCAAATTTAGCTAATTGCTCAGGGGTGTATTCTTTAGTTTTTGCAACAGTCCACAACACGGCGGCTAGTAAAACAACGCCGCCCCAGTAAAACGAGTACTTAACTGAATCGGGTATTTCACCAATGGCTGCGGTGTTACTCACATCAAACCAATTGGTCATCATCCATGGCAGTGCTGATGCCAAAACTGCACCAATACCGATAAAAAAACTTTGCAAACCATACCCTGTCGCACGTTGCTTTTCTGGCAAGTTATCGCCTACAAGCGCTCTGAATGGCTCCATTGTGACATTGATAGATGCATCCATAATCCACAACATACCAGCTGCAATCCACAATGTTGGCGAATGTGGCATAATAAACAATGCAATGGTTGTTAATATTGCGCCCATAAAGAAAAATGGACGACGACGACCAAAACGACACCACGTTTTATCGCTCCAATAACCAATAATAGGTTGCACAATTAAACCGGTTAGTGGCGCTGCTACCCACAAAATAGGAATATCATCCACTTGTGCGCCAAGGGTTTGAAAAATACGGCTCACATTACCGTTTTGCAGAGCAAAACCAAATTGAATACCTAAAAAACCAAAGCACATATTCCATATTTGCCAAAAACTTAGGTTTGGTTTATTGCTGTCATAATTATTATTCATTTTTTGCCTTATTCGTTAATACCGCGCTACTAAGTGGACCTAAAGTGAGGGTGAATGAAGCGCCATTCGCATTTTTTGATACTAAAATACCGTTATTATTTTCAAGTAAATCGTGTAAAGCATCCGCTGTATCTACTTTACTTGTTTGATTTTTATTTAAAGTAACCGTTATGGTTTGCGCTTGTTCACTAAAATTACTAACAACAAAAATTGATTGATTACCTAACGAACGTGAAAAACCCATCACAGCTTCACTGCCAACCACGTTTAGCGGATGCATATCGCCGCCAACAACCGCAGGTATATCATTAAGCGCCATAATTGATTTGTAATATTGACGAAGATTGACCTGTTCAATAGTAAGGTTAGCGCCATCAAATTTGCCATTGTTCATCCATGCTTGATGCGCTGGTACGCCAATGTAATCAAAAATACTGGTGCGGGTTGGTGAGCCAAAGCCTGCATTTTCAGATCCATCTTCCCCTACATCTTGGCCAAAATATAATAAGGTGGGTGCACGGCTAATCAGGTTTGAAACCACCATGGCTGGTTTACCCCACACAGCTTCGCCTGCAAAGTCTGGGCTTGCGATACGTTGTTCGTCGTGATTTTCTAAAAAGTGCAGCATGTGCGCTTCAATATCTGCCACTTGTGATTGCGCGTCAAAAATAGTGTTTGCTGGTTGCTTGCTTTGCATAATGGCTTTTAAGGTATCGTAAAAACCGACTTTATCGTATAAATAGTCCATTTTACCTTGATGGATATAAGCACGGTACATTTGTGGGTTGTAAACTTCGGCAAGTAAAAATGCATCAGGTTTTTGCATTTTTATTGATGAGTTTAAAAAGCTCCAAAATTCAACCGGCACCATTTCGGCCATGTCGTACCTAAAACCATCAACGCCTTTATCAAGCCAGTAAAGGGTGATATCTCTGAATTTATACCAACTATTAGGTAACTCTTTATTTTGCCAAAAGGCAAAATGGGCGCGGTAATCTTGGTTTGCTAACTCTTTAGGCAATGTAGGAAAGTCATAACTCCCATCGGGCTTTACTCCGTAGTTAACTTTAACTGTTTCGTACCAATCGTTCATATCTGGTTTTGGAGAACGAGCACCATTACCTGTCCATTTGGCGGGTGTTTCGTCAAAAAAACCATCTGCTAATGGATGATTGTTACCACCTAATACCTGATAAGTCGCCGATGCAGGCACTTGAAAAGACTGCCCAGGTACATAGTAAAAGTTATTGTTTTTATCGTACGCTTTGCTGGTGTCGTCTTGCTCACCAAAGTCTTTGACACCTTTAGGCTTGGCAACAGAGTGATAATTACGTGCCACATGATTAGGCACGATATCAATAACCACTTTCATACCGTGGCTGTGAGTGCGCTCAATTAAAGCACTAAATTCATCGAGTCTTCTGGCTACATTAATCGCTAAATCAGGGTTTACATCATAATAATCTTTTATTGCGTACGGCGAACCTGCTCGTCCCTTTACAACGTCAGGGTCATCTTGCTTTATACCGTACTCGGTGTAATCTCCAACGAGAGCATGATGTAATACGCCGGTATACCAAACGTGCGTTGTTCCCAGCTCTTTTATACCTTTGAGAGCGGCATCATTAAAGTCGGCAAACTTACCTACGCCATTTTGCTCTATCGTTCCCCAAGGCGTGTTTGTAGTATGCGTATTACCAAATAAGCGCGTAAAAACTTGATAAACAACAGGCTTAGTTAATTCATTTTGCTTTTGTGCAATAACCTGCATTTGCGTAACTTCATCATCTGCACATGCATTTATAAAAAGCGCACTGCAAAGCAGTACAGGTGCATACATTGTTTTTTTCATTATGTGTGTCATTTCTATGTCAGTGATAGCTTTATACTAAAGATAACAACAGCCGCCATACAGTAGCTGCATACGTATTCAGGAGCTAATTCATTATTTGTTAATAACTAATACGGTTGCGCTCATGGGTTTTAGTGTGAGTTTACTTTTAAGCATATGCGTTTCATTACTTAGTATGTCTTTAGCTTTTGCATTATGTGGTAAAACTTCTTTCATATAATCAAGTTCTTGGTTAATGGTTTGAGCATTTTTATTTAAAAACACTAAAACTGTTTGCTCGTCGCTAAGTCGTGCATAACTATACACGCCATTTTTTGGGCTAAAGTGAGTTAATTTACCGTTAGTGAGCGCTGGGCTGGTTTTTCTAAAATGAAGTAAAGCAGACATCATTGTGTGCATGCTGTGTTGATCAGCTGTTAAGTCCTCACCTGTAAATGCATTTGCCTGTTGGTGTTCAAATCCACCGGGGAAATCAATGCGTATATCTCCGTGATCTTTACTTGGGGTGTTATCGAGTAGTACTTCAGTACCGTAGTAAATTTGTGGAATACCCCGTGTCGTCAATAACATAGTCATTGCCATTTTTGTTTTGGCTAAATCTTGTTTAAGTTCGGTGTAAACACGGCTCATATCATGGTTATCAGCAAATACCATAATGTTATCTGTATCTGGGTATAAAAAGTCATTGGCCAACGATTGGTATACTTTAACCCAGCCTGTACTCCAGCTTTCTTCTTCATTTAGCGCCTGAATTAACGCCTCTTGTAATGAAAAATCCATAACGCTCGGTAAGCTTGACGTATAGCCGTCTTGATTCACCTTTTTGCGCTGCCAATATGACGCGATAGCGGGGTTTGAGGTCCATTCTTCACCAACAATATTAAAGTGTGGGTATTCATCCATAATGGCCTTTGTCCACGCTGTTAAAAATGCTTTATCTGAATAAGAATAAGTGTCTACACGAATCCCGCTTAAATCAGCATATTCGATCCACCACAGCGCATTTTGAATTAAATACTCGCTCAAAAGTGGCTGACGCTGATTTAAATCTGGCATGCTGGCTACAAACCAGCCATCGCTAAATTGACGTTTATCGTACTCGCTTGCGTGTGGATCTTGAATTGTTTGGCGGGCATGGCTTGTCGCATTTTTACCATTTTTGAATTCACCATTAAAATTGATCCAATCTTTGCTCGGTTTATCCTTCATCCATTTATGCTCAGCACCAAAGTGATTAAGCACCATATCCATAACAAGACCAATCCCCTGGTCTTTGGCCTTTATTGAAAGCGATTTATAAAGTGAGTTAGAACCCATGCGTGGGTCTACGTTATAAAAATCAGTAATAGCATAACCGTGATAAGAGTAATCAGGCATGTTATTTTCAAGCACCGGCGTTAACCACAACTGTGTAATACCTAAATCTTTTAAATAAGGCAATGCATTAATAACACCTTGAATGTCACCGCCATGACGCCCTCCTTTAAATGTTGGATTTACTTTCTCCAACATACCGCTCACGGTGTCATTTTGTTTATCGCCATTTACAAAACGGTCAGGGTTAATTAAGTACACTGTATCTTTGCTGCTAAAACCTTCTCGCTCAGCACTATTTTTTGTTCTCTCAAGTAAAGAGAAATTGAAATTATTATTATCACTGCTATTAAATTTTAATGTTCCAGCTTGGGCTGTATCGCTAATGGTTACATGTAAAAATACGTAATTAGGGTTTTCGGTGCGCGTCGTATTGGTTAGCTCAACTCCTTGATAAGGTAAAAGCTTAAACTGGGTGTTTGCAATGTTTTGTTCATGCAACATCAGCGTAATTGTGTTTTTTTTCATGCCCACCCACCAGTTAGCAGGCTCAACGCTCAGTGCATAAGATATGCTTGGTATAGTACATAAACAGAGTAAGAGTACTTGCTGTATAAATCGCATCATGACGCCCTTTTAATACTGGCTAAAAATTCTTTATGAGTAGGCAGTTTTTCAACTGTCGAATTTATTAATGTTTTTAAACTAATAAACAAATCACTTAACTGCTCATTCGTTAACGAGTCAACAATTGTGCTGTAATCATCAGGCATCAAACCTTGCCCAATCATCACTTGTTGCCATGCTATTTCGGCAAATAGCTCATCGTCTTCGCGCATAACCTTGCCTGTTTGCTTAAATAAATTAAGTTTATGATTCAGTGAATCCGGTATGTCCATTTGCATGCATTGACGCCAAAACGCGGAGTCTTCTCGCTCAGTAAGTTTGTAATGCAAAATAATAAAATCACGAATATGTTCTATTTCAGTCACGCTTTGTTTATTAAACTCGTTAACTAACGTATCGCTAATGCCGTAGTGCGGAAATAATTTAATCAGCCGCGTAACTGCGCTTTGAATTAAATGAATGCTTGTAGATTCCAATGGCTCTAAAAAGCCACTTGATAGACCAACCGCGACTACATTTTTATGCCATTGTTTTATGCGTCGCCCTGTTTTGAATTTAATGAATCGTGGCTCTGTTATTGGATCTGCGGGTAAGTTATTAAGTAACAACGTCTTTGCGTCTTCATCAGATAAATAACGACTACAATAAACCAAGCCGTTGCCTATTCGACTTTGTAGCGGAATTTGCCATTGCCAACCGGCACTGTGCGCAATTGATTGCGTATAAGGTTTTAATTCATCGTTTGATTTTGTTTGTACTGCAATGGCACTGTCGCATGGTAAATAATGAGACCAATCTACAAACCCAGTATTGAGTGTTTTCTCGATAAGCAACGCGCGCAACCCCGTGCAATCTATAAATAAATCACCGTTGACTTGCTTATTATCATCGAGTATGAGTGTTTCTACATTACCCGTTGTTAAGCATTGCGTTACATCACTAATTTTGGCATCAATGTGTTTTACACCGCGCGATATTGTCAGCTTTTTTAAATATTCAGCGTAAAGTGTGGCGTCAAAATGATACGCATAACTTAGCCCTGGTAGTTGGGTATTAGGAATTGTATTTAAAGGCGCAAATTTATGTTGTTTAGCAGCTTGGTAATTAAGTGAAAAATCCCATAACTCGTCTTCACAACCTGTAATATGCCCTTTTAACCAAAAATTATAAAAGTCACAAAACGGGAAGTTTTTTCCAATCGAGCCAAACGCATGCATATATCTGTGCGTTGGTGTTTTCCAGTTTTCGAATTCAATACCGAGTTTAATTGTTGCGTTGGTTTCGTTGATAAACTCTTGTTCGTTAATGCCTAATGCATTATTAAGCTGGATAATAGGCGGTATGGTTGCTTCGCCCACTCCCACTGTACCAATAGATGATGACTCTATTAATGTGATATTAATTACTTTACCTAACACTTTATTTAGCAGTGCTGCAGTGATCCAACCTGCGGTGCCACCGCCTGCAATCACGACGTGTTTTATTGGTCTCATCTTATTATCCACGTTTTATTAAATCAAAGTATGATTAAAAAGTTAGGTAAACTAGCTATAAAAAAGCCCTTGTAAAACAAATTACAAGGGCTTCTACACACAATTTTTATTATAGCTTGTAGCTAAAACCTAACAAGTAAGTGCGACCGTAATCTTGGTAATCACGTACTTGTAAATTGTTATCTCCCGAAAGAGAAGTAAATGGTTCTTCCGTTAAGTTTTGAATTTGGAATGTAACAGATAACCCTTCAAGGCCCTGTATACCAGACTCTGCGAAATCATATCCGGTTTGAATATCCCAAATTGTTTCGCCTTTAATATCAACTTGCGTAGCCGCAAGCCCTAACCCGTTAACATTACCTTTAAAGTCAGAGCGTTTACGCATACTTGTACGCGCTTGGAAGCCATTTCTTTCGTAATAAAAAGTTAAGCTATCGATCTTCTCTGACAAACCAGGCAGTTTATATTCAGTCCCATTTTGATCTTCAATATCTTGCTCTACACCAGTATGGCTAGCAATTAAACCAAAGCCTTCAAGTGATGAACTAAATATACTCAATGGCAAAGAAAGAGATAGCTCGTAACCCCAAAGATTACCGCCGCCACCATTGACTTTACCTGAACCCGAACCTTGACTATTTGCTGGTATTTCACCTGTTGATGGATTAGCGACACCGGTCATATCTATTGCGTAGTTACCGTCAAAAATCCAAGTAGAAATATCTTTATAGAAATACGCTGCAGCAAAGTAACCTTCCTCATGGAAGTAGTTTTCATAGCTTAAATCAAAACCAGTGGCTTCTTTAGGTTCAAGCTGCGGATTACCACCTGAGACACTCCAGTTATTACCATTAGAATCTTGAGTTGGGCTATATGTTGCGTTAACAGAGGCATTCATTTCATCTAAACGAGCACGAGAAATAGTTTTAGCAGCACCAAAACGAATGGTTTGTTCTTCATCTATCGCAAATGATAAGTTTAAGCTTGGTAAAACATGCGAGTAATCATGACTAATGTCTGTTGGAGATACCACAACTAAACCGTTTTCGGTCGTCGCAGCAAAGCCTTGTGATGATTGTTCAGTTTTCACATAACGCACACCAATATTACCCGAAACTGGGACCGACCCTAGTTCAGTATTAATATCCGCTTGCAAAAATAAAGCCGTTACTTGTTCTTGTACTGTCCAAGACTGCGTTTTATGTTTTTGATCTGTTAAGCTTTCTTGTAGTAGGTTGTAGTAACCGTCTTTAACCAGACCATTAGTATCATAAGCAATCATATTACCCATACCAATGAAGTCTAAACTTGCAGTGCCCAAACGGTATTTTTCAGGTACTGAAACCATACCTGGATTATCAAGTGAAAAATCTTTCAGAGTCATAAAATAACCTTCTGACTTTTTAGTTTTTTCACGATCACGGTACGAAAGACCAAATTTAATAGCACTTATATAATCGTTTTCAAGCACTTTGCTAGCAGCTAACTTTAATGTTTGAAGCTCATCATTAATTTCTGGTGCGTTGATGAAGCCATCTTGTGCTGTATTTTGGTAAGGCGTATCATTTAGACCGTATCTATCATTTAACGCAGAGCTTGCGCCCCAAGATAACGGCCCACCTAATTGAATTAAGTTATAGTCACTGTAATCAAGTTCATGGGTAAATTGCGCACCAGTATTACCACCATTAAAGGTATAACCTAAGTTATCAGCAACACCATTACTGTCTCCGCGACCAGTTCCTGAGTAGCTCTCTATACTCCAAAGCTGACGTTCTACTTCAGATACACTTGCATCAAACTCTACAGACCATGCATCATTAATATCGTATTTTGTATTAAAACCGAATTGCTTTAGTTCAGCATTTCGTTCTTCATAATCATTTCGAACAACAACACGTTGCCCTTGCGTCTTAGCACTCGTAATAAAACCGGACTCTTCGTCTACAGTAACACTGTTTGGATCTATACTGCCTTGACCCCATGCGAATGGAATTTCAATACCGCGTAAAATTCTTTCATCAGAAAAATCAACATATAATGCATCAAATGTCATATTCAAACGATCATTCGGAGATGCTTCTATAACAAGCATTGCTGAGTCACGATCTAATGTAGATGAACGCACATAAGGTTTAGCCCCACCTAAAATTGAATAATCTTTACCATTATTTGTAAATTCTGGGTAACCCCACGAGTTCCAACGCTTTTCTTGGTTTGGTGAACTCATTTTGTTATACGCGAATGCCACACCAATCGTGTCGTCTGCAAATTGGTCAATATACGAAAAAGTGCCACGGAAACCTTGGTTATCGCCATCTGGGTTTAACTTATCAAAGCTTGTTTTTTCAAGCTGACCATTAAACATAACAACACGTTCGCCTTTGCTTAAAGGCTTAACCGTTTGCATATCGATAACACCAGCGATGCCTTCGGCTTCAATACTGGCATTAGGTGTTTTATAAACAGTGACACCGTTCATAATTTCAGATGGGTAAAGGTCAAACTCTACGCCTCGGTTGTCACCAATAGACACTTGCTCACGGCCATTAAAAGTGGTCGCACTTTCATCTTCACTGAAACCACGAACACTCACACGACTCGCTCGGCCATCTAAACGTTGGGCTGTTAAACCTGGTAAACGCGCAATCGACTCAGCAATAGATGAATCTGGTAATTTACCAATATCTTCTGCCGAAATAGACTCTACAACCTGTGTTGAAAAGCGTTTAGTGTTTATAGATTCAATTAAGCTGCCACGAAAGCCTTTAACTTCGATAACCTCTACGTCATCTTTTTTTATTGTATTTTCTTGAGCAGCTACTGTTGCAAAGCTAGATATGCCTGCCGCTGTTAACGCTAAAGTTAATATACTTGGTTTGAACATAGACATGATGTTTTCCCGTTACCCATAGTGTGATACCCGCATATAGTGCTTGAGTGATAGTCAAACAAGGCGAGCTAATTTTGTTGTCAGGACGGATATTAACGCTTGGTTTATTTTATTAACAACTTTATGCATACGTATTCAGTATTAACGCCCGCTTATATATTAACATCAAATTCACAAAGAAAACCCATAACAAACTGTTTTTAATATAATAAATCTATTTAAGCCTATTCTTTAAGCAACACTAGCTTGCCCAACTTATTTGTATCAAAATGATTAATTTAATGGCATGTAAATAGTTTGAAATAAAGCGGATTTATTTTTTATTCATTTAAAAATCGCACCATCATTAAAAGATAAATTGGTAAGACCATTAATAATAAAGCATTAACTTATAATAACTTCTTATATTTCTTTAACTTAAAGCATCTAAAGCTAAATAAGTATAAGACAATCCATAATTGGTAAGTAATATTACTGCTAATTAAGGTGATTCCATATGCTGTTTAGCACTTAAATAAGGTGCTTTAGAGTCGCTTATTTATGTGCATACGTATGCAAGCTTTTTACAGGGTCACAGGCTTCACGTATGCTTTTTGCAAATAACGTGATTAAGCCTAATCACAGAAGAATAGTTTAAATACTGTATAGAATAACGGAGTAAAGCATGACCCAAAAGCAGTGGTATAAAGGTGCGGTTATTTACCAGGTTTATCCGCGTAGCTTCCAAGATAGCAACAACGATGGCATTGGTGATTTAAAAGGAATAATTAATCGTATTGATTATATTAAAAGCCTTGGTGTTGATGCTATTTGGATTTCACCATTTTTTAAGTCGCCAATGAAAGACTTTGGCTACGATATTAGTGATTATCGCGACATTGACCCGCTTTTTGGTGATTTAAACGATTTTGATGAACTAATAAGCCAAGCTCATGATCGTAATATAAAAATAATTATAGATCAGGTATTAAGCCACACGTCTGATCAACACCAATGGTTTTTAGACAGCCGCGATAATTTAACCAACGACAAAGCCGATTGGTATGTATGGGCAGATGCCAAAGAAGATGGAACAGCACCTAATAACTGGCTTTCTATTTTTGGTGGGGGGGCTTGGCAGTGGGAACCTCGTCGCGGGCAATACTACTTGCATAACTTTTTAACCGAACAGCCGGATCTTAACTTTCATAATCCAGATGTAAGAAAAGCGGTGCTTGATAATGTAGAGTTTTGGCTTAAAAAAGGCGTTGATGGATTTAGACTCGATGCCATTAATTTTTGCTACCACGATGCATTACTTCGCGATAATCCAGCAAAACCAAAAGAAAAACGCCAAGGGCGTGGTTTTAGTGAAGATAACCCGTATGCGTTTCAGTACCATTACTATAATAATACGCAGCCAGAAAACATTGCATTTATGCAAGATATTCGTGCATTACTTAATAAATACCCGGGTACTGTATCGCTTGGGGAAATATCGTCAGAAGATTCATTAGCAACGATGGCAGAATATACCCAAGGCGGCGATAAGCTGCACATGGGTTATAGCTTTGAGCTATTAACAAATGATTATTCAAGTGAATATATTAGAACTACGGTTCAAACACTTGAGCAGCGTATGCTTGAGGGCTGGCCATGCTGGGCATTTAGTAATCATGACGTAGAGCGCGTAGCAAGCCGCTGGAGTGAAAATGGCGAAATTAACCCTCAGCAATGTAAAATGTTAACTGCCCTACTTGCTTCTCTTCGCGGAAGTGTCTGTATGTACCAAGGGGAAGAATTAGGGTTAGGTGAAGCAAGTGTTGCCTTTGAAGACTTGCAAGACCCTTACGGCATAACGTTTTGGCCTAATTTTAAGGGACGCGACGGATGCAGAACGCCAATGCCTTGGGAACACACTGGATCGCACCACGCTGGTTTTAGTGAGGCAAAGCCTTGGCTTCCGGTCGATGATGCACATAAACAACAGTCAGTCGCAATACAAATAAATGACAGTAACTCAATTTTAAATGCATATCGTGAGTTTATGACTTGGCGCAAAAACCAAGCCGTTTTACTTGAAGGTGATATTGAGTTTATTGAAACACCTGAGCCTGCACTTGCCTTTTATAGAACACTGGGCTCGCAAAAAATGTTGTGTGTATTTAACTTAAGTTCGCAGCAAGCAAGCATCAATATGCCAGTATCAGTTGTTACACAATACACAGAGCTTAGCCACCATAATGCTAAGCTTAGCAATAATCTACTAACTCTTGAGCCTTACGCTTGTTATTACGCTAAGTGCTAATTAGTTAGCCGCAAAAAAGCCCAAAGCATAAACTTGGGCTTTTTTGTATTAGTACTAATGGCTTTGCGTTTTACTGTTCAGGTAATCTGTTAATGCAAATAAAACACCCGACATCACAAACGTTACATGAATAATCACCTTCCATAGTAATTCATCGTTTGGATGCGCGCCTGAGTTAATAAATACTTTTAGCAGTTCAACAGCTGAAATAGCAACAATGGCACTGATCAATTTCATTTTTAAACCTGAAAAGCCCACCTTTCCCATCCACGAAGGTCTGTCTTCATGATTGTCTATATTGAGCTTAGAGACAAAGTTTTCGTAACCACTAAAAATAATGATTAAAAGTAACCCAGCTAATAACGCGGTATCCACTAGCGTTAAAATACCAACGAGAAGCTCTTGGTTAGTAGATGTAAACGTTGCTAGACCCATTAAATAAAGCTGTTTAAAAAACTTTATCAAAAGTAGTACAACAGCAAATAATAAACCGACAAAAAACGGCGCGAGTAACCAACGCCCTTTAAAAATAAAGGATTCTAATGCGTGCTCTACTTTATTTGTATGACGCGGCTTTGTATCTGGTGTGTGTAGTGACATTGGTTCATCTTTTTATAAAAAAAGCGACCTTAGCCTATATAGCAATTCAACACAAATAGATGTACAAATAGCTATGTAACCTGAACTCTGGATAATAAATCTATCTCGAGCAGCTATTTTCAGCGCTAACTACGTTGAATTTACTTGCAATAGGCCAGCTATTGACGCGTAAGTTCGCCTTGTTTTCACTGAAAATCTCT
>NZ_JACJEM010000046.1:0-40665 GCF_014164085.1 Pseudoalteromonas sp. SG45-5
CCGAAAAAATAATTCAGTTCTAGGCGTAAATTGATATAAATGGTTGTTCCCTTTGCGAAATTTACAACAAAGAAATGGGTTGTTTTAGCAAGTAAAATAGATCAGCTATTTATTGGAATTGGTATAACTAGAAATAAAACATCAATCGATGAAGGGGTTAAAAGAGAGCTAGATATATGTCCCGTCCTGAAAACGCGAGGACTTCTAACTTTGAAATCAAAAACAAAAAAGCCCCGCATTATGCGAGGCTTTTAAATAAATGGTGCCGACTAACCGAGTCGAACGGTTGACCTACTGATTACAAGTCAGTTGCTCTACCAGCTGAGCTAAGTCGGCACACAAAACTGTGTGCTAAGGCACTTTCAATTTTAAAGATTGATAACTTATGAAGCACTAAAATAAAAAATCCTGCATAAGCAGGTTTTTTAATAAATGGTGCCTCGACCCGGAATCGAACCAGGGACACGAGGATTTTCAATCCTCTGCTCTACCAACTGAGCTATCGAGGCACATAAACTGTGCTAATTAACTGTAATTTTTTACAATTAACTTTATAAATGGTGCCGACTAACCGAGTCGAACGGTTGACCTACTGATTACAAGTCAGTTGCTCTACCAGCTGAGCTAAGTCGGCACACAAAACTGTGTGCTAAGGCACTTTATCAATTTTAAAGATTGATAACTTTAATAATGGTGCCTCGACCCGGAATCGAACCAGGGACACGAGGATTTTCAATCCTCTGCTCTACCAACTGAGCTATCGAGGCACATAAACTGTGCTAATTAATTGTAATTCTACAATTAATTTTATAAATGGTGCCGACTAACCGAGTCGACGGGTAATTTGAACAGACTACTGATTACAGTTTTTCTTTTCAAACTACTTTAAATAAATGGTGCCGACTAACCGAGTCGAACGGTTGACCTACTGATTACAAGTCAGTTGCTCTACCAGCTGAGCTAAGTCGGCACACAAAACTGTGTGCTAAGGCACGCGTAATAATGTTTAAACTGTTGATTAAACACCACTACTTTAATAAATGGTGCCTCGACCCGGAATCGAACCAGGGACACGAGGATTTTCAATCCTCTGCTCTACCAACTGAGCTATCGAGGCACTTAAACAGTGCTACTTAAAAATCTTAAAGGACTTTTAATTCAATTCCCATTAGCTCTACTGACAGGGCTATCTGGGCGTGCGGCGTATTAAACGAGTTTTACCCTTACAAGTCAACTTTTTTTTCTACTTTAATAACTGTTTGAACGGTTTTCAGCCAACTCGGTCTGTTTTTTATCAATAACGCTTATTTTTACTACTGCTAAGCATTAAAACAAACTATAAATACATTTAAACCAGACTAAACACGTAGTGAATTATTTTTTGTAACTGTTACGATTACCAAGATAAACACGATAAGGGTCTATCGTATTAAACATACCAATGGGAACAAGTAATGCAGAACAAATTTTCCTCTCCGGTCAAAGGCTTATTGCCTCTTTTTTTAATCATCAATATTGTGGTCTCAACACTCGCTATTGTTGCTTATTCTTTTTATCCGTCTAATAAAAACCATACTGAAGAAGTCGTATCTTCTATTGATATTAATAAACTTGCAACAAGGCTAGATTTACCTATGGTAGATGCACTAACCATGTCTGGCCAAGGAAAAGTAAAGCAACTATTAGATTTAACGTCGTTACTTGATAATAACTTTCAATATACTCTGTATCGCTTTAGTGCTTCGTCGCAAACGGAACTGGTTTACAGTAGCGTAAAACCAGCACCGCTTCCTATTCAGCTCAATAAATATTTAATTGAAGACAATATTTTACACCATGTATTAATGCTTAACGGGCAATCAATTGGTGAGTTGATCATTAAGCAAGACGTATCGGGTTCTGCATTAAGCACATTAGATTCTCAAATAATTACTTATGTTATAGCTTTTACCAGTGTTATAGCGCTTTTTCTATTAGCACTGCTCTTTAATCGATATGTTAACAACCGTGTAAGTAAAAGTATTACTTTGCTGAGCAATGAATTACACACTATAACCGACACTGGTAATTACAATAGTAATGTAAATGAGCAATTAGATATTGGGCTTGGTGAGATCGCAAAAAATATTAATTTGCTTCTGCAAAAAACGCAAACGGCTATTACTAGTAACGATGATGCACAAGTAGAATTAAAGAAACTGCAAAATGGTTTAGATACAGAAGTTCATAACCGTACAATTGCACTAGAACAAGCCTCATTAAAAGCTGAACGTGCCAGTGAGACTAAAACAACCTTCTTAGCAACCATGAGTCATGAAATAAGAACGCCTATGAATGGTGTTATTGGAACAATTGACTTATTAAGACAAACAGAACTTGATGGTGCGCAACATCGTTTGAGCACCATTATTCGCGAATCCGCTTTTTCATTATTGAGTATTTTAGACGATATTTTAGACTTTTCAAAAATTGAAGCGGGCCGATTAAACATCGATCCTATTCCCTTTTCAGTAACCGATACTATTGAAGAAGTCTCTCGTGTACTGTCTTCTGTCGCTAAAAAGCGTGAGCTTGATTTAGAGTTATCTATAGCACCTGATATTCCAACTAATCTTATGGGCGACACGGTTAGAGTGCGCCAAGTACTTTATAATTTATGTAGCAACGCGATTAAATTTACCAGTACTGACGACAAAACACAGGGCCATGTAAAAATATCTGTTGAAGTTGCCCATAATACTGCCGATCACTTTACTCTACGTTTTTGTGTAACCGATAACGGTAAAGGCATGACCCAGTCTCAGTTACGGGAAATATTTAATCCTTTCATCCAAGCTGAAAACTCAATTACCAGAGAGTATGGTGGCACAGGCCTAGGCCTTTCAATTTGCAAAAGCTTAACTGAGTTAATGCTTGGCACAATACATGTAACTAGCCATATTGGTATTGGAAGCGAATTTACGGTTGAATTGCCATTTAGTATTAAAGGTAAAATTCAATATGCTCATAAAAATGCTTTAGATGGAAAACACATTGTTGTAGTAAGTAACCATTTAGAACGTGAAAAGATTATGTATCGCTATTTGTCATTTATGGGCGCTAAAATAACCTATGCACATAACGAGCAAGACATTGAAACCCAACTCGATGTTAGAGATGTAATTTGGGTCGTTGATGGTATTGATAATATGGATAGTATTAATGCTTTATTAAGACGCCTACTTTACTCTTTAGAGGACAATAACCAACAAGTCGTCGTGCTAAGTAAGCTAGACGAAGCAGCGATTAACCACAACAATATTTTTTACATCAATGCATCACCGTTATGTAAGTCAAACTTTATGCTCTCTGTGCTTGTGGCAGCGGGTCTACATAAACCGAAAAAAATCAAAAAAACTAAAACACTTAAGAGCCAGCTAAACGTTGAACAAGCACGTCAAGCGAATAAATTAATACTGCTTGTTGAAGATAACTTACTTAACCAGCAAGTTTTAACTGATCAATTGCACATATTGGGATACGGCGTTGAGGTTGCTAATGATGGTGAAGAAGGCCTTAATATGTGGCGTAAAAGTAACTACTCACTTATTTTAACAGATTTACATATGCCTAAAATGTCTGGTTACGATATGGTCGAAAAAATTAGAGGCGAGGCTGAATTACTAGAAGCAATAGACGCACAACCTTATATTATTGCCGTTACAGCGAATGCTTTAAAAGGCGAAAAAGAACGCTGTTTAGCCGTTGGCATCAACGATTTCATCACTAAACCAATAGAACTAAATGCGCTGGAAGACACACTAAGCCGTTGGAGCGACAAGCAAAACCAAAGTAAAAATGAGATCATTCATCAAAATATAGCATTGCCAATAGACATGGAAGCCGTCGAAAAATACATAAATGGTGATAAAGCTAAGCAAATACGCTTTTTCAAAATGTATTTAGATCAAAGTCAAAGTTTGATCAAGTCAATCAACTCAGGCGTTATGATGAATGATTTAAATGAAATAATTGGAAGTTGCCATCAGCTAAAATCAATCTCAAAAACCATTGGGGCAGAAATGGTCGCGGATCTAACAACTACGTTTGAAGATAAATGTAAAGCGGATGAGCTAACCGTTGATGAGCTCATTGGTTTAAGGGATCAGCTAGAGATTGAATACTCCAAAGCAGCTCAGTTTTTAAAAGAACAAATTAAAACTGCCGAGCAAGAAGATGAATTAATCGATTAAGTTTTATAAGCTATAAAAAAGGGCTAAATAGCCCTTTTTTTTTAAATTTGAATACGTTACTTTTCTGGCGGTCGATAGCCTTCAATTTCTACATCTTTACCTTCAAATAAAAAGCCAACCATTTGCTCTTCTAAAAAAGTACGATGCTCTGGATCCATCATATTAAGATGCTTTTCATTGATCAACATTGTTTGTTTATGCTGCCATTGCGCAAAAGCTTCTTTAGAAATGTTATTAAAAATCTTTTCGCCAATTTCACCTGGATATAACTGAAACCCAAGGCCTTCAGCTTCTTTTTGTAACTTTTGACAAAATACTGTACGTGCCATAATTAATTCTCTTTAGCGCTAAATGCTAACAGTTTAACCTATTGGTGCGATTTGTTTAACCAACTTTTTAGTTGGGGCAGCCAAACCTACCTCTACAGATTGATCTAATGGGTACCAGACTAATTGCCTGTCGTTTACGACATCTAAAATACTATCAATATTGAGCACATGTGGATTTATCGTCAATTCAAAATGTGAGAACACATGCACAAATGGATCAAGCGACTCTAACTCCATTTTAAATCCCTGTTGAGCTAAAAATGCCTCTAAATCTTGACGCTCGTTAAATTCAAAAAAGCCAAAAAGACCACCCCAAATACCCGAACTAGGCCTTTTCTCCATTAAAACTTTATCATCACATTTTATAATTAACTGATGACAGCTTTTTTTAGGGCTTGCTTTTTTAGGTTTTGAATGAGGAAACTCTTTTACTTTGCCAGCATTGAAAGCGCCGCAGTGGCTATTCAATGGACACGCTTGGCAATCAAAACGACTTCGAGAGCATAAACTTGACCCCAAATCCATCATCGCTTGATTAAACTCTGTCACATTGTTTTCAGGTGTTAATTGCTCTGATAAATGCCAAAGCTGATTCTCTACTTTTTTTACACCATACCAGCCTTCAATCATAAAATAACGCGCCAATACTCGTTTAACATTGCCATCTAAAATTGGATGATGCTGGCCAAGCGACAACGACAGTACAGCTCCCGCTGTGGAGCGCCCTATTCCTGGTAATGCAATAACCTCTTCAAGTGTTTGAGGAAACTCTCCGTTGTACTTATCGCGTACTATTTTAGCTGTTTTATGAAGGTTACGAGCGCGGGCGTAATAACCTAAGCCCGTCCAATGATGCAATACGTGATCTTCATCAGCATTTGCCAAAGCAATAATATTTGGAAAGCTCTCCATAAATTTCTCAAAATACGGAATAACAGTAATAACTTGGGTTTGCTGCAGCATCACTTCAGACACCCATACTTTATAAGGTGTTTTACCTAGCTGCCACGGGAGTGTTTTACGCCCATGAAGGTGATACCAATCAACAACTTGATTAGAAAACCAGTGTGACTGTTCTTTATTTAAGTCCAACATTTTTAACTTTTACTGATGCCCAATGGCGGCTCAGTCTATTGCAGTTATTAAAAAGATCAAGCTATAGGGGGTGTAAAATAAGCTAATACTTGTGATTGGCGGCTTGGTCAGGGATAATACGCAACCATTTTTATACACATTGTTTTTGTCAGGCCAATAATATGAGTGAATCAAGCAACAGTAATCTTGAGCAAGCTAAGCAAGAAGGTAAATACATCCGCACTATTCGTAGTTTTGTAAAACGCGAAGGTCGATTAACCAAAGGTCAAGCCGCAGCAATTGAAAAATGCTGGCCAACTATGGGCTTAGAGCATAAAAACGGCATGCTTAATTTAAGCGAAGTTTTTGGTAATAATAATGATGTAGTGCTTGAAATTGGTTTTGGTATGGGCAAATCGCTTGTAGAGATGGCAAAAAATGCGCCGCATCTAAATTTTATAGGTATTGAAGTACATCGCCCTGGCGTTGGCGCATGCTTAATGGACGCTGATGAAGCGGGCATTACAAATTTACGTATTTTTGAACATGATGCAATTGAAGTACTTGCAGATTGTATTGCAGATGAAAGCCTGACAACACTGCAATTGTTTTTCCCAGATCCTTGGCATAAAAAGCGCCATCATAAACGTCGTATTGTGCAAGCTGAGTTTGTTGAAAAATTAAGAACTCAACTAAAAATGGGCGGCGTTTTTCATATGGCCACAGATTGGGAAAACTACGCTGAACATATGCTTGAGGTTATGAAAGTGGCTCCTGGCTTTAAAAATCAGTCAGAGACGAACGATTACGTTCCACGCCCAGATTTGCGCCCGTTAACTAAGTTTGAACAACGTGGTCATCGATTAGGACACGGCGTATGGGATTTAATGTTTGAGCGCACTAAGTAATTAATAACTTAAAGACTCTTTTTAACTTTAATAAAACTAAACATATGTAAGGCAAAGCCATTTATGAGCGTATTAACCAACCCTAGTTTACTGTTAATTCGAAATAGTGAGGAACTAACGGGTAAATCTATCTTGGTGGTCAACTTTGCTCAGGATGGCTTTTTAACTGAACTTAAAAAACTTAATCCGCAAAGTAAAATAACTGCATTTAGCTATAATCATGCCAATGGCGAATTTGCTAAAAATACGAAAGATGTCGATATTTGCATTGATCATACAATTTCAGGCCACAGCTACGACTTAGTAATTCTTTACTACCCCAAATCAAAACCTGAATTATTAATGACGCTCGATAACATTCGCGCAGTTATTACAACTGACGCCAAACTGTTAGTTGTAGGCGAAAACAAAAGCGGCGTTAAATCAATTGAAAAACAATTGGCGGGTAAAACTGTTTATAGTAATAAAATTGATTCTGCAAAACATTGTGTTCTTTATTCTTTTTCTGAAATTAAACAACACCTTCATTTTGATATAACTCAATACCATAAACGGTTTTTAGTCACTGTCGCGGATACAGAATTTACGGCAATTAGCGTACCTGGTGTATTTAATCACGGCGGTTTAGATATTGGTACAAAGGTACTGCTTGAAAACGCGCCAACCATTAAGCAAGGTAAAGTACTGGACTTTGGTTGTGGTGCGGGCTTAATAGCTACATTTTTAGGCTTAAAAAATCCAGCTCTAGATTTTACATGTAGTGATGTAAGTGCTTTGGCTACCTATGCAACTGAGCAAACTCTAAAGCTTAATAGCATTAAAGGCGAAGCTTTGTTAAGCGACGGTCTTAACAGTATTACGGACAAATTTGACCTAATCATTAGCAACCCGCCATTTCATACAGGCATATCTACTGATTACACAGTCGCTGAAGCCTTTTTATCAAACGCCAAGCAACATCTAACTAAGACGGGTAAATTGAATATAGTGGCAAACAGCTTTTTAAAATATACCCCGATTCTTGAAACGCAATTTGATAATTATCAAACCGTGTTCAAAAGTAACAAATTTGCAGTATACAGTAGCTAGATATTTATATGGGTTGGGTGATTTTGTGCTCAACCCTAATTACGAATAGATATAATGTTTAATTTTTTCCTCCATTTCTCTTCGCCTTTGCTAAACTTAAATTTCAATCAGTACAATTAACTCAGTCGACGATGACATAATGCCTAAAAAAGTACATCAAAGCAGTATCCGTAAAGCATTAATAAATTTAATTATGCTGATAACCGCTATTTGTTTATCGTTATCTATCTCTATTTCCACTTATTTAAGCGTAAAAGAACAGAAACAATTAATTATTAGTAAACTTGTTATCCTCTCTGAAATTGTGGCTTTTGATGCTAGTAACTCAGTCATCAATGATGATCGACAAACAGAAGAAAAACGATTGAAGTCGTTTGATAAAATTCCACTAATAAAAAACATTCATATTTATTCTATTGAAAAAAAATCACAACAGCCTGCATTCTTTATCAGCTTTAATGCAAAAAAAACACCACCTGTACCGCTTAAAATAGACAGTATAAATGAATTAAAAACCCCAAATATAATAAATGATCACATTGAACTTATACGCCCTATTTATAATAATAAAGAACTCGTTGGCTATGTTTATATGCGCGGCAGCCTTGAAAGTTTAGATGACTATATAAAACAAAAAATCTTTATTGATATATTATTGACCTTATTAATACTCGTTGTTGTTTATTTCATCGCTATTAAGGTACAAAAACGAATTGCTAAACCTATTGAGCAGCTGAGTATGCTTTTGCAGGGTGTATCTAAAAATCATAACTACGATGCTCGTGCACCTGCAACAAACGTGAAAGAAATTACTGCACTTTCTAATAGCTTAAATATTATGCTAACCAGAACTCAACGGCAGCTAAAGCGACATGAAAAAGATAAAGAAGAAATAAAACAACTTAATCAGAGCCTTGAGGGAAAAGTAAATCAACGAACAATTGCACTCAGAGAAGCCAATCAAGAATTGCTCGCAACATTAGAGCGAATGCATCAGTATCAGACGCAAATTGTTGAAAACGAAAAAATGGCTTCCCTCGGACAAATGGTTGCTGGGGTAGCTCACGAAGTTAACACGCCTATAGGGCTTGGGATCACAAGCTCAACTTTATTGCGTGATAAACTCGCTGATGTTCGAATTAGTTTTGATGAGAAAAAACTAACCTCCAATCAATTGAAGCGCTTTATAGATGAAGGCATCGAAAATTTAGATTTAATTTATCGTAGTTTAAATCGCGTCGCCGATTTAATTTCCAACTTCAAAAAAGTAGCGGTTATTCAAGATGACGGTGCTAAAACACATATTAATATTCATAAACTTATTAGCGATATATTAATATCAATACATTCCGAGCTGATTGTAAAAAAACCTACAATTACAATTAACTGCCCCACTGACTTAATCGTCCAAAGTAAACCTGAGCCCTTACAGCAAATATTTCAGCAGCTACTACTCAATTCAATTATTCATGGGTTTGTAGGCATTGAAAATAATAAAATAGTTATTGATATTGAACAAGCACAAGAGCATATAATTATAACCTACAGCGATAATGGCCAAGGTGTTGATAAAACAATTCAACATCGAATTTTTGATCCCTTTGTAACATCAAAAAGAGGGCAAGGCGCGAGTGGGCTTGGCATGCACTTAGTTTACAATTTAGTAACTCAAGCGTTAGGCGGTAGAATTCTATTTGATTTAGAAGAAAAACAGGGAACCCGATTTATAATTACAATACCCTAAAATAAATATTACTAAAAGTGCATAAACTTAAGGTTTGTACTTGAATTACGACTTTATGGCCTCATTTAAGAGGCATGTGGTGTATAGTGAAAAACTATTTAATTTCATTAAATAATTAATACAAAATACTTTATGAACTTTATCGTATTTGTGATATCACATACATTGATGAAAGGTTAGAAAATGATATAATTTCGCTTTGAATTAGTCTGATAATTTTAAATATCTTTATACCGTTGATGGATGTATCAACTTTTAGAAAAAATCGCTTCGACGCTTATAATTCAAACAGCTGCATCCGCTAATATATCAATTAAACAGTAGTTTTTGCATAGCCCTTTTTAGGTAGACTTTGGATCCCTCTACTGTTTTATTTTTATCCAAATTGTTTTTACTTGTTAACAATTAGATAAGATTCTATAATCTCTAGCAATTGATTTTTATAAAATAAGATCGGTTTTTTTGTACGTAAAACAATCCAAAAAGGTTAATAAATAATGCAAACGCCAGTCATTCTAATCGTAGAGGATGAAGACGTAACTCGACTAAACCTCGTTAGTTTATTTGAAGCTGAAGGTTACAAAGTTATTGAAGCCATTGATGGCGATGATATGCATGACAAGCTTACAAATAATGATGACGTCAATCTTGTAGTTATGGACATCAATCTTCCAGGTAAAAACGGCCTTATATTAGCCCGTGAATTACGCCAAAAGCGTAAAGTAGGCCTTATTTTCTTAACTGGCCGTGATAACGACGTTGACCGCATTTTAGGTCTTGAAATTGGTGCAGATGATTACATCACCAAACCGTTCAACCCACGTGAATTGACTATTCGAGCTCGTAATTTAATTACTCGAACAGCTCTAGGGGGTGAAGAATCAACACTAGAAACAAATGGTGTTATTACGTTTAATGGTTGGGAACTTGATGAAAATAGCCGTTGCCTTACTTCTCCAAGTGGTGACGCTAAACGTTTACCTAAAGGTGAATATAGAGCATTACGCTTGATGCTTGATTCTCCAGGTCGTATTTTTAGCCGTGAGCAATTAATCAAACACATGACTGGTCGTGAACTTCGCGCAAATGACCGCACTGTTGACGTTACTATCCGTCGTATTCGTAAGCATTTTGAAAGCGACAACTCAACGTCGGAGCTAATTAGCACCATCCACGGTGAAGGTTATCGCTTTATAGGTAAAATCGACAGCTAATTAAAATAACTCACTGTTATTCTAATTGTTGTAAAAATAAATGAAGGGCTTGTTGCCCTTCATTTATTTTATCTGCTAATACATTCAACCACTCTTTTAATACATCATCAGTTTCCTCAGTAGCACCATGCTCCATGACTTTTGCATGTAATTGCACATCATTTAAGCCAACCGAACCTGCAGCTCCTTTGAGCTTGTGCGCTACAGATTTGTATTCTTCTCTATCACCTGCATTTAATGAAGCCAGTAGCTCTTGCTGATACTGTGGATTAAGTTTTTCAAATAACTGACTACTACGCCTAAATACAACTAAGCCCATAGAGTTAACAAAGTCTTCAATTGTTTCAGTATCGAGTAAATGCGCATTAATACCAATAAGGGCTTCATCACTTACTTTTAATTGTGGTGTACTACTCTCAATTTGCTTTATATCAAATAAATCAGCCAGCATTTTATCAAGCTTTACAGTATTAATAGGTTTTGCGAGCGCACCTTGTATAGATATACCTTTAAGCTCTTCTTCTGCACTTCTTACATTAGCCGTCAGTGCCACTATTGGTAATTTATCAAAATGGCTATCTGCTCTTATCTGCCTTGCTACTTCATCGCCATTTATATCAGGCAATTGCATGTCGAGTAAGACTAAATCTAAATCGTCTTCAGTTTCGACAAAAGACAAAGCGTCTTCGCCCGTTTCGGCCCACAGTACTTCATGACCTCGCTGCTCTAATAAGTTAGTTGCAATTTCAGCATTAAGTGGCACATCTTCTACCAATAAAATATAGAGTCCACGGCCAACATAACTTTGCTCTGTTGGTGCTATACATAGATTAAGTGGAATTTGGACTGTAAAGCAGCTGCCCTCACCTTCGCTACTCTCAACGGTTATCACACCTCTCATTGCACTAACCAGCGCTTTGGTAACCGACAAGCCTATTCCAGAGCCAATGGCATTAGTTCCTTTTAAATCAGGTGCTTTATAATACATATCAAATATACGCGGTAGCTGCTCTGGTGGAATACCTTGGCCTGTATCTGATATTTTCATTATTAGCCAAGGGCCTTCAATACGATTCTCACGCACACATTCAAGTTTAACTTCACCGCTTTGAGTAAACTTAACTGCATTATTTATTAGATTCCAAACGACTTGACGCAAACGAGTAGGATCGAGCAATGCATATATATCAAGCATACCGCTGCGCTCAATATTAAATTCAAGATCTTTTTGCTCAGCTATAAGTCCCGCAAAATTAACAACATCGTTTATAAAGTCAGAGACATTAATAGGATTAGTTGCTATATCAAGCTGCTCTCGGTCTATTTTGTCTAAATCTATAATATCGTTAAAAATATTACCTAGCGTTTCAGCGCTCGAAAAAATTGTATTACTCCAGCTACGCTGTTGTTTATCTAGATCTGTATCAAGCAGCATACGCGTTAACCCTACAATACCATTTAGCGGTGTCCGCAATTCGTGGCTGAGGGTGGCAATAAATTTCCCTTTATCTTTATAGGCGGTTTCGAGTGCTTGAGCGGCCTCTTTACGGCTCGTAATATCACGGCCAAAGCCAAGTAAGCCAATATAATCACCTTCGTCATTAATGAAAGGAAGTTTACGCAACTCAAACCAACGTTTTTCACCTTCAACATCGTAGCCAACATCAATTGTTATCGCTTGATGGGTTTGCTCTACCTGCTTATCTGTTTCTAGTACTTCAGACAAAAACTCACTTGGAAACGTTTGCTCTGCCGTTTTACCAATAAGCTCAGCACTCGTTTTACCCATCACCTCTTCAAACATTTTATTACAACCCGCAAATACGCCATTATTATCACGGTAATAAAATAAATCAGGGGACGAATCAACAATTGAGCGTAATAACATACCTTGCTGCGCAAGCTCTTGCTGCGTTTTTTTACGCTCTGCTATCTCTTTACGAAGCTCTTCAATTGCACGGTGTTTAGCATGAAACGCCATTTTACGTTCGTCGATCTCAACATTTAATCGACTAATGTTATCTTTGAGTGTTTGGTTTAATAGTTTTTCCTGCTTAGTCGCACTATCAAGATAAGCATACGAAGCATCTAATTGACGAATTGAATTTAATAATACACTGATGACTAACGGAGAAACCACTGCGGTAAAAAAGATGACGGCTAAAATATCAACAAGGTGAATTTCCCCTACAGCCACATAATAAAACATGCTTGATAAAATAAGCGACGCTGTCAGAAATAGCGTATAACAAGCAACGGCCGCTTTAAACTCACCAAATCGAGTTATCAGGCTAGAAAGAATTCGAACCCAAGGGCTCAAAGAGTAATCGGTCATAGTTAAGTTTATCTCTTAGCTGTGTGCTTAAATATAAATAGAGCAGAACAAAATACTAAACATATTATTTTCGCCGATTTTAGCATTTTTCTATTCGCTATTTTCATGTTGTGCGACAAAAATAGAAAAAATTCACCTTTGAAGATAACGACAGTTAAAAGTCTTCGTTTCAGGTAGTGGTTATTTCATGTAAAATACGTCGCTTTATCATTGCTAATAACGAGTAACATACCATGCAAACTAACATGCCCGACATAGCCGACACGGCTCCCGCCTTACAAACCGGTAAGTTAGACTGGGTTGGCATGGCTGAAATTGAGCTGCCATTTATTTTTGAATCGCGCGACCTTGCTCCCGTTACCGTTAATGCGAAAGCCCGCGCATTTGTAAACTTACATAAAGAAGATGCTAAAGGCATTCATATGTCGCGCTTATATTTAGCACTCGATGTACTTTCAACCGAGCAACAAGTTAATCCGCAGACGTTAGCTAACACACTCAATACCTTTATTAGTAGCCATGAAAATCTCAGTGACAAAGCGCAAATAGAGTTTAAATTTGAATTACCACTGCGCCGAAAATCACTATTGAGTGGTAAAGTCGGCTGGAAGAGCTATCCATTAACATTAACCAGTACTATTGAGCACAATATAATTAGCTATGAGTTAACCGTCGATGTTACCTACTCATCAACTTGCCCATGCTCGGCAGCTCTCGCGCGTCAGCTTATACAAAATGCATTTAACGAAAAATTCGATCAAGATACATTAAGTCAAAAAGATGTTCACGAATGGCTTGGTACTACGCAAGGTATTGTTGCAACACCTCATTCTCAGCGTTCAATTGCTAATGTAAAGGTTAAACTCAATAATGATATTAACGAGTTTGATGTTGTAAACTTAATTAATACTCTTGAAAATGAGCTCAAAACACCTGTTCAGGCTGCTGTAAAGCGAGAAGACGAACAGGAATTTGCTCGTTTAAATGGTCAAAATCTGATGTTTTGTGAAGACGCAGCTCGCAAAATAAAAGCGAGTCTTGAAGCAAGCAACTATGCCGATTATTGGTTGCAAATCAATCATTATGAATCATTACATGCTCACGATGCCGTCGCGATAGCAGTGAAAGGAATTGAAAACGGATACAAAGCGTAAATTCAATTGCATATTAAAAAAGATACGGCGGTAAATTCTTAACTGGCACTATTTAGGCACATAAATTGCTATATAAAATTAGTGTCAATTTGTTGTTGTGGAGTTACCGTATGGAGTTCGCTTTATTATCAATTTTAGTATTAGTGGTAGGCGCATCAATCTTTGTGTCAAAGTTTAATGATGATGGCGGAAACCCTTATCCTTTTACGCGTAAGCAAAGTGTATTTACGCAAGTAGAAAGTGCGTTTTTAAATTTACTTGAACGTGCTGTTGGCGACCAATACAAAATAGTTAGCCGCGTTAAGCTAATCGATGTAATTGACTGCAAAGAAGGTTTATCTGTTAAATCTAAACGAGCTGCAATTGCTAAGGCAAAAAACAAACAGCTTGATTTTGTATTAATAGATAAAGAAAAAATGACCATAGTGGCTGCCGTTGATCTCGTAAACAACGCGAATAAAGACGGTCATAAAGCGCAGCGAGATTGGTTTGTTAATGGGGCATTAGAAGCTGCCGGCATTCCACATATTCGTATGAAAGTAAAATCAGGGTATCGCCCTTCAGAAGTGCGCAATGCCATTATGTTTAAGCTTGGTAAGCTTGGCTCTTCACAAACACAGCGTCCTGTTCGTAATCGCGTAAGCAAACCAGCGGTGCTATCACCATCGCAAGCTAAAGCTCATTCTACAGCATTAGCTGAAATTTAAATCTGGCATTAATACATAAAAAAGCGAGCTGTTTAAAACTGCTCGCTTTTTTGTTTTTTATAACTAACTTCACGTATAATAAATTTATTCAAACTCAGGAATTTAAAACTATGAACGTTGGTATTATTGGCGCAATGGAGCCAGAAGTTAAAATTTTGCGTGAAGCCATGCAAAATCCACAAATTTTGACTAAAGCAGGTTTCACTTTTTATACTGGCGAATTGGCTGGTAATACAGTCACACTCGTTCAATCTGGTATTGGAAAAGTAGCCTCAACTATTGCAACTACCTTACTTATCGATAACTTTAAACCTGATTGTGTTATCAATACGGGTTCTGCAGGTGGTTTTGATCCATCACTTAGCGTTGGCGATGTAGTAATTTCATCAGAAGTACGTCATCACGATGTAGATGTAACTGCTTTTGGTTATGAGATTGGCCAAGTACCACAAATGCCAGCAGGCTTTACAGCTCACCCTAAATTGGTTGAAGCTGCGCAGCAAACAATTACACAAATTAGTGATGTTAAAACATTAGTAGGTCTAATTTGTACTGGTGATACATTTATGTGTGATCCTGTACGTATTGATAAAGCACGTAATGACTTTCCTACAATGCTTGCTGTTGAAATGGAAGGCGCTTCAATAGCGCAGACGTGTTTTACACTAAGCACCCCGTTTGTGGTTATCCGTTCGATGTCAGATATTGCTGGCAAAGAATCTCCGCAATCGTTTGAAGAATACCTAGAAACCGCATCAATCAATTCATCTAAAATGGTTGTTGCACTTCTAGAAAAACTAACCGCTGTTAAGCTTTAAATGCTTAGCAATATTGTTCAAAACCATTTGGACTTTATTGCCTTTATTATAGCGCTCCTTGCTGAGCGCTTTATTCCTTTAGTTAGTTGGTATCATCCAAGTACAGCCTTAGTCGCTATTTTTCGCGCAATTGGAAAGCGCACTTATAAGCCTAAAGAACCTGATAATTATCAATACTTGGCCGCAATGCTAGCTAGCACGCTTATTTTAAGTATTGTACTCATTATTGTTGTACTAATATTAGAGTTTGCTTTTTACCCTGAACTACTCGCAGGGCTTATTTTATACCTCTGCCTAGAAAGCAAAAGCGTAGACAAAAAAGCGATTCGCATTGCAAAGTTAACTAAACAAAACCAAAAATCTGCTGCTCGCGAACTTTTAAAACCGCTACTGGCCCGTGACGTGAGCCAACTCTCTGCCCCTGGAATTATTAAAGCACTCATAGAGAGCTTAATATTACGCAGCGCTCGTTATTACTTTGTTGTTATATTTATATTTTTAGTACTTGGCCCAATAGCTGTGCTCGCCTATCGATTATTAACTTTGATTCAATATGCATGGCGTTCTGAAATAACTCCCAACAGTCCTTTTTTAGCACCACTTAAAATGATTCTCTTTGCTATAGAGTTTATTCCTATACGTTTACTTGCATTCACGGTGATTATCAGTAATGAAAGTAAACTCGCAGTACATTATATAAAGCATTACGGAAGGCACTTTTATCAAACAAATACCGGTTGGCTGCTAAGTGCTTTTTCTGCCTCGCTGGGAATACAATTAGGGGGACCTGCGATATATTTTGGCAAACGATTTAATAAAATGCGTATTGGTACTGACAGACTTCCTGTTGCAGATGATGTGCCGACTATAATTAATAGGTTAAACCAAATTCGTGCATTTTGGTTGTTAGTAATTATGGCTGTTGAAGTATTAAAAATAATTTAATACCAATCTGTTTATATATGGGGTCTATTTAACGTTAATAAAATTACGCTAGAATTAGGCAAAATTTTTTGTATCTATTTGTTCTAAATAAAAAATTTTAACGACGTTATAGTGCAATTTAATTCGTTAAATTGATCAAAGATTTATGTAGTTTGGTATAATTACTTGTCTAGACTAAAAGTACAAATACAAAAAAACCAGCCTAGGCTGGTTCTTTAGTTTTTAAACTGTGCTTATGCAACAGTAATGTTTGCAAACTTGCGCTTACCTACTTGATAAATAGCCGTTGTACCCTTTGCTATTTCAAGTTTAGTATCAGTGATTTTCTCTTCACCATTGAGTTTAACCGCACCTTGCTTAATCATCCGCATTGCTTCTGAAGTACTTGCGACTAAGTTTGCTTCTTTAAGTAAATTAGCAATCAAAATAGTGTCATCTTCAGTTGTTACAGTCATATCAAGGATTTCATCTGGTAGCGCTTTTTTCTGAAAACGCTGAATAAAATCGTCATGGGCTGCTTGCGCATCAGCCGCACTATGAAAGCGAGTTATTAACTCTTTTGCCAGTTCAATTTTGATATCGCGTGGGTTAGTTCCCTGCTCAACACGTTCTTTTTGAGCTGCAATTTCGTCTATAGAAAGCGCACTTAACAAATCGTAGTAACGCCACATTAGCACGTCACTAATTGACATTATTTTACCAAACATATCATTTGGCGCATCAGTAATGCCAATGTAATTGCCAAGCGATTTAGACATTTTTTGAACGCCATCAGTGCCTTCCAGCAATGGCATCATAAGTACTGTTTGTGGTTTTTGACCTTCAACTTTTTGAAGCTCGCGGCCCATTAATAAGTTAAAGCGCTGATCGGTACCACCCAGTTCTACGTCTGATTCAAGCGCAACAGAATCCCAACCTTGCACTAAAGGGTATAAAAATTCATGTATTGCAATCGGCTGACCACTACCATAACGCTTTTTAAAATCATCACGCTCTAGCATACGCGCAACGGTTTGGTTTGCAGCTAATTTAATCATACCTGCGGCACCTAGCTTTTCCATCCAAGTAGAATTAAATGCAACCGTTGTTTTTGCAGGATCAAGAATTTTAAACACTTGTTCTTTATACGTCTCAGCATTAGCAAGTACGTCTTCACGAGTAAGTGGTTTACGCGTTACGTTTTTACCCGTTGGATCACCAATCATGCCGGTAAAATCACCAATTAAGAAAATAACCTCATGGCCTAAGTCTTGAAAAGTCTTCATTTTATTAATTAGTACAGTGTGGCCTAGGTGTAAATCAGGTGCTGTTGGATCAAAACCAGCCTTAATTTTTAACTTTTTGCCCGACTTAAGTTTTTCAACTAATTCGTCTTCAATTAATATTTCTTCTGCACCGCGTTTTATCTCTGCTAGAGCGGTTTGTAAATCCACTTTGTATTACTCCAAAATTCTGCCGACGAAGGGGGCGACTAGTTACTTGCGCAATCTCGGTTTAATAAGCTTTAAACCGAATCTATATATGTAGCTAACATAACAAATTTTTAATCAATTTAAACAACTTTTTGATCGATTCATACAACTAAATAAAAACAAAGCCGTCTTAATTTGTTACGCAGTTAAAAAAGGTTTTAAAAGCCCGATTTTAGCGCAATTTGGCGCCAGTTTAAATCTACAAAATACTGGTATTCGTAGATTATTAGGTATATCCTGCAATATTATGTATTTATTATCTTGACAGCAGGAAAAGGCACTTTATGGTTCACGTGGTTAACACGCTCCCCAAAAAACACAAATTGCTTATCTTAGGCCTAGTTTCTGCGATCATCGGCTTGACCTTTCTTCCATCCGAAAAAGCAACCGCTTCCAAAGACAACAGTGCAAACGCACTAGAAATTGGTAAGCGTTATGAATTACTCGTTAAAGTTGATAGCAAAGAAAAACTAACAGAGTTAAATTCAGAGCACGCCGCAGAAAAACTACCTGAGTATAATCTAGTCGATCACCAAGTTAAAAATGGTGACAACTTAGCAATCATATTTAAACGCGCAGGCTTTTCAGCTCAAACGCTCTACAAGCTTGTTAATACTAATGCCGAAACGCGAAAGCTTACTAAAATCCACCCTGGCGAAGTATTAAGTTTTGCAACGTCAGCAGATGGCGAGCTCGCTCAATTACGCTATGTTATTTCTAAAACAGACACATTATTTATTACTCTAAATGATGAGGGTAACTACGATACAGCCATCGATAGTAAAGAAATTGAAACTCTGACAAAAACGGCTGGTGGCGAAATAGCTAACAACTTTTGGACCTCTGCCATTGCAGCAGGTTTAAGCGAACGCCAAATAATGAACTTTGCTGATATATTTGGCTGGGATGTTGATTTTGCAAACGACATTCGCAAAAACGATCAGTTTGGTTTAATTTACGAGTCTCATTACGTAGATGGTGAATTTATTGGCACTGGTAAAATTATTGCAGCTGAATTTATTAATCAAGGCCAACGTTTTTCTGCTATTCGTCACACCGATGGAAGTTTTTATACGCCTGAAGGGCGTAGTATGAAAAAAGCATTTTTACGTGCACCTGTCAGCTTTAAATATATTAGTTCGAGCTTTAACCCTCGCCGCTTACACCCGGTGACAGGAAAAGTTAAAGCTCACCGTGGTATCGACTTTGCAGCACGCACCGGTACACCGGTCGTTGCATCTGGTAACGGTAAAGTAATTAAAGCGGGTTACAGTAAATACAATGGCAACTACGTATTTATTAGCCACGGTACACAATACGTAACTAAGTACTTACACTTAAATAAAAAACTAGTTAAAACGGGCCAAAAAGTTAAACAGGGTCAAAAAATTGGTACTGTAGGGTCTACTGGTCGTGTTACTGGCGCGCATTTGCATTATGAGTTTTTAGTCAATGGCGTTCATCGTAACCCTAAAACAGTAAAGCTACCTAAATCTGAGCCATTACCGCGCTCAGAACTTGCTAAATTTAAACCTATTGCAGATAGCTTTATTGCCCAACTTGAGCGCAATCGCGAGCTACAATTAGCACTTAAATAAAGTTTATTTATAAGTATTAAAAAAGCCTTTGCAGGGTTAACCGGCAAAGGCTTTTTTGTATACGTTATAAACCATTAATACATTAATACATTAATACATTAAATCACTAATACATAAATAAGCTGAATAACCAAAGATATCATCACTAACGGCCATATATACTTACTGTACTTAGTTGCGCCTTCGAGTCCCATTTTACTTTGGTATTTTTCAAGTAATGGGATCAGCACCGCTAAGGCGACAAATAAACAAATTAAAATAACAAATATGTTCATAGTTAAACCTTATTTACGGTAATTCATGGCCTTTAGCACTGACATAAAGCGCGTACCAATGCTCTCGGGTTAATTCTACGTTTACAGCATCACAAGAAGCTTGAATTCGCTTAGCATTAGTTGTCCCAATAATGGGCTGAATAGATGCTGGATGACGAAGTATCCACGCAAGTACAATTGCCTCAGCAGAAGTACCATAAAGTGCAGCCAGCTTGTTAACTAAAAGACTCGTATTTATATCAGCCTGAGATGCGTTTGATAAATCGCTTCCTGTATATAGACCTTGGCACAGACTTCCCCAGCTTTGTATTTGAATATCAAAGCTGCGGCAATATTCAATACACCCAGGTGTAAAATTGAGATTTTTACCATCGGTGTTACCGGTGTAAACGCCCTCATCAACAAACTGATGTTTTTGTAGGCTCGCTTCAATTTGATTAGCCACTATGGGCATATCAAGCGCATGCTGCAAAAAATTCATTTGGTGCTGCTGCATATTCGATACTGCAAAGTGTCGCACCTTGCCACTTTCTTTTAAACAACTAAATACACGGGCAATTTCATCAACTTCCATGAGTGGATCTGGGCGATGCAGCATAAGTACATCTAAATACTCTGTGTTTAGTCGCTTTAAGGACGCTTCAACTGATTGCTCAATCCAGTTAGCCGAAAAGTCGTAGCGTTTTGGCCCTAAGTCATCTTCAAAACGAATGCCACACTTAGATTGTAGATATATGTGTTCTCTAAGGTTCGATCGTTCACTTAACACCTTACCAAATACTTGTTCAGCTTTACCAAAAGTATAAATATCTGCATGATCAAAAAAGTTAATACCGCCTTCAATAGCGTTATCTATACATTCATGAGTTTGTTTAACGTGCGTGTCAGTAATTGCGTCTTTATTCCAACCGCCGCCCAAGCCCATACATCCAAATACAAGCTTACTAACGTTCGGTAAATATTTTGCCAGAGGAGTGTGGAGCATTATGACTATCCTTAAAATTGCGAAGAGTATCCACTGTAAACAAAAAGCGCTAAACAAGAAACCATTAAGCGATGAGAAATTAATAACAAAAAAAAGCGCAGTAAACTGCGCTAAATCATTTATTAACTACCACTTTAATTATTAGCCAACAAGTGCTAATAAAATACCCGCAGCAACTGCACTACCAAGTACACCCGCTACGTTGGGCCCCATTGCATGCATAAGCAAAAAGTTATGTGGATTACTTTCAAGGCCAACTTTATTAACCACTCGCGCGGCCATTGGTACTGCAGATACTCCCGCTGCACCAATTAATGGGTTGATAGGTGTTTTAGATATGCGGTTAAGTCCTTTTGCCATAAATACGCCTGATGCCGTACCAATTGCAAAAGCCAGTGCGCCAAGCACTAAAATACCAATCGTCTCAACCGTTAAAAACTTATCCGCCGCGAGCTTTGAACCGACCGCTAACCCTAAAAATATAGTGGTTACATTGATGATTTCGTTTTGCGCACTGTTGCTCAATCTATCAACAACCCCTGACTCACGCATTAAGTTACCTAAGCAAAACATCCCCACTAGCGGTATTGCTGCTGGTAAAAACATGGCAGTTAAACTAAGCACCATAAGCGGAAAAATAATTTTTTCTTTTTTTGATACTTTACGCAGCTCTGGCATTTTAATTTTGCGCTCTTCTGGTGTTGTTAATGCTCGCATAATTGGCGGCTGAATAATTGGCACCAATGCCATGTATGAGTATGCTGCGACCGCAATTGCGCCGAGTAAATCAGGAGCTAGTTTTGATGCTAAAAATATTGCAGTAGGGCCATCGGCACCACCAATAATAGCAATAGCGGACGCATCCTGTAGGGTAAACTCAAAGCCTGGCACATAGTTTAGTAATATCGCGCCAAACAAAGTCGCAAAAATGCCAAACTGTGCAGCCGCACCTAATAACAGCATACGAGGGTTTGCAATAAGTGCACTAAAATCAGTTAGCGCTCCGACCCCCATAAATATCAACAGCGGAAAAATCCCCGTATCAATACCTATATAATATACGTAGTACAAAAGTCCACCAGGGTCTGATAAACCAGCCACGGGTATGTTTGTTAATATAGCGCCAAAGCCAATAGGTAATAACAGCAATGGTTCAAAGCCTTTAACTATCGCTAAAAATAATAGTAAACAACCTACCGCTATCATTATTAGCGATGGGATTGTAAAGTTAGCAATACCTGTTGCATGCCAGAGGTTTAAAATACCGTCCATCCTCTATTTACTCCTTATGCTAATGCAATCATAGCGTCACCCGTTGTAACTGAGTCACCCTCAGAAACAAGTACTTCAGCAACAGTACCCGTGTGCATGGCACGCACTTCCGTTTCCATTTTCATGGCTTCCATAATGATAACTACATCACCTTCATTTACCACTTGCCCCGCTTTTACTTTAACCTTAAAAATATTACCCGCTAAAGGTGCGTTAAGTGTCTCGCCCGAGGCAACCGACGCAGACTGGGGCATATGCTCGGAATCTTTTAAGGTTACTTCTTTAAGCTCACCGCCTTGCGCTACTACTACGTCGTAAACTTTACCGTCTACTTTTACGCTGTATTGCTCGGCCTTTACGCTGTGATTATTTGAAGCAGATTTAGAGGGTACTTTATTGCTTTTATCTTCAACACAAGGTACTGGTTCAAATGCATCTGGGTTGTTACGATTTTTAATAAATTTTAAACCAACTTGTGGGAATAATGCATAAGTTAGTACGTCATCAATTTGCTCATCAGCCAGTGTTAAACCTTGCTCTTGCGCTTCTTTTAACAACTCAGCTTCAAGCGTTGCAAGCTCAGGCGCAATATTATCAGCAGGACGACAAGTAATAACCTCTGCACCATTAAGTACACGCTCTTGTAGATCTTTATTCATTGGCGCAGGTGTTAAGCCATACTCACCTTTTAATACGCCCGCAGTTTCTTTAGTAATTGTTTTGTAGCGCTCACCTGTTAGCACGTTGAGTACCGCTTGAGTGCCTACAATTTGCGACGTGGGTGTTACTAATGGTAAAAAGCCTAGATCTTCTCGTACGCGCGGTATCTCAAGTAAAACCTCATTAAGCTTATCTGCTGCGCCTTGCTCTTTAAGCTGGTTTTCCATATTTGTAAGCATGCCACCAGGTACTTGAGCAAGCAAAATACGTCCGTCAACCCCTTTTAAACTACCTTCAAATGCCGCATATTTTTTACGTACGTCTCTAAAGTAAGCCGCTATTTCTTCTAGATGATTTAAATCAAGTTCAGTGTCACGTTCGGTTCCTTCAACAATTGCCACAATGGTTTCGGTTGCTGAATGTCCGTAAGTCATGCTCATAGATGAAATAGCGGTATCAAGCATATCAATGCCCGCATCGATCGCCTTTTGATAAGTTGCTGTACTTAAACCAGTTGTAGCGTGGCACTGCATAGCAATAGGAACCGATACGGTTTCTTTAAGTGCTTTAATTAGTTTTTCAGCGTCGTATGGTTTTAATAAACCCGCCATATCTTTAATACAAATTGAGTGGCAACCTAAATCTTCTAATTGCTTAGCTAGCGTTAGCCACATATCAAGCGTGTGTACAGGACTTACAGTATAAGAAATAGTACCTTGAGCATGTGCGCCTACTTTTATAGCCGCTTTAATCGCTGTTTCAAGGTTACGTACATCGTTCATTGCATCGAAAATACGAAAAACATCAACACCATTTTTATGTGCGCGCTCTACAAATTTTTCAACCACGTCATCTGCGTAATGGCGGTAACCTAATAAGTTTTGACCACGTAATAACATTTGCTGTTTAGTATTAGGCATTGCTTTTTTAAGTGCACGAATACGTTTCCACGGGTCTTCGCCTAAATAACGAATACACGAATCAAATGTAGCACCACCCCACGATTCAATAGACCAATAACCTGCGTTATCTAATTTACTAGCAATTGGCAGCATATCGTCAAGGCGCATTCGGGTTGCGAGTAATGATTGGTGCGCGTCGCGTAATACCAATTCTGTTAATTTTAATTTAGCCATGAATGTGCCCCTTATTTATTATTTGATTTGTACTGAGCAATGGCAGCACTAATAGCAGCGATGTGCTCATTAGGCACACCTTGAGATTTAAAAGATGGCGATTTAGCTGGTGATGCTACCTCTGGTTCGCTAAAGCGCGTTACCAAACTAGACATAAGCGTTACTGCACCAATTAATATCGACAGAAATACAAACACCCCAACCATACCGGTGAGCATTAAACTACCAGCTGTTGTGAGTAGAGCACCTATATCCATTTATTTCCCCTTGAAACCTACATTGAAATAAAAAATCAATTTAATTAAATATTTATTCACTGAATAATAACAAAACCAATAACTTTGTCTACACCCTGTAAATTGGTAAAACCAATTAATCTTAAAACAACATACCACCCAATTAATTTACATGTTGTAGGCCAATAAAAACAGGACCTACAATACATAGAGTGAATAACAACTATAGCTAAAAATTATATATAAGTTGTTAATTAACTATTTAACCTAGTAAAAATAGACATTAAAAATTATAAAAACCATAAAGTAACTTCACAATTGCAAATTGGTCTTACCAAATAAAATATATCCAGTAAATATTTATCAGTAATTTTCAGTAGTGTGAATAAGTTACATAACAAAGCGTAAAAGTTACTAACCAATTAAAAATCAAAAACACACAAAAACCATAACCCAATGATATTAAACAAGAATAAACATTGGCATGTAACTGGCATTAGTTATTGTGAGCAAAATTTATAAACCAAGGAGAAAACAATGTTACGCTGGACAATTACATTTCTAGTTATTGCTTTAATCGCTGCAGTGTTAGGTTTTGGTGGCATCGCAGGTGCCGCAGCTGGTATAGCAAAAATTATATTTTTTATCTTTATAGTACTTTTAGTGATTTCATTAGTTTCAGGTGCACTACGCGGAAAATCTCCCAGGTAGATAAAGCACTAACTAACACTAAAATTTAATTTAAACTTACAAGGAATCACATTATGAAATCTACAACTTTAAAAGCAGCACTAATTGGTCTATTCGCAAGTTTTTTCATCATGGGTTGTGAAGACAATCATGCAGAAGACGCAGGCGAACGTATTGACGAAGCAGTAACCGACGTGCAGAACAAAGTAGAAGATGCATGCGAAGAAGTTAAAGAAGGCGTAAACGCTGAAGAAACTAACTGTTAATACTTTTAGCACCGCTAAAAAACGGCTCTTGAGCCGTTTTTTTGTGTCTGCAATAAAATCATTGACTATAAAGCTGCTCATTTAGAGGTTAGCTTGTTAAAATAGAAAAAAATGATACTTTAAATAAGATAATATGGCATTTACAACGACCTACACACTCGATAAACCCTATTTTTACGAGTGCTTTGATGAATCACTGCCTTACAGTAAACGTGCAAAACCTAAGTATTTTTTACTTGTGTTGCTCGTTGCACTTGGTTTATTTGGTATTTATGGGTTAAATGATCATTACTTAGGATCGTTTTTGATTATGCTTGGTGTGCTAGAGTGCGTCGCTTTTTACTATCGCAGACCTTGGTGGGTTACCAGACAAATGCTTAGTAGAGCTTCTGGCTCAGAAGTAACACTTACCTTCGATGACGACGGTATTAAATCTGCCAATCATTACAAAAACTATCAATTAGCATGGCAAGACATTAATACAGTAATAGATACGCAGCAAGGTATCCTTCTTCAAAATAAAAGCGGTATGCAGTATATTTCAAAGCAAATTCTCAGCTCTGAAATACTCGATTTCATAAACAAAAAAACCACTCAATGAGTGGTTTTTTAATATAGCCCAGTAAGGTACTCAGCTATTTATACGTGTTGATTAAGCATTGCCCGGATTTGGGTTCGACTTTTCAGCTTGTATACGCATGTAAATCTCTTCACGATGCACTGATACGTCCTTTGGTGCATTAACACCGATTCGAACTTGATTTCCTTTAACACCTAGCACGGTAACTGTTACTTCGTCACCAATCATTAGGGTTTCACCCACTCTACGAGTTAGTATTAGCATTCTATTGCTCCCATGTTCCAATATAAATTATAAGATTCCGCTTAAACATATTAATGAAAATCAGACTGAAAAGTAAGTAAAAACTACCAATCTATTCATTTTCTGTTAAAAATGCTTTATGTAATGCACGAACAGCCAACTCTAGGTACTTTTCATCTATTAAAACTGAAATTTTAATCTCTGAAGTAGACACTAAAACAACATTAATATTTTCCTGTGCTAATGCATCAAAAAATAAACTAGCGACACCAGAATGCGATTTCATACCCATCCCCACAGCAGACACTTTAGCTACTGTGGTTAACCCGCCTACATTTTGAGCACCGAGTTGAGCTTGTTGCTCAGAGATTAATTCAAGTGCTTGCAGGTAGTCATTCGAGTGCACTGTAAAAGCATAGTCTATTTTTTCAAAGTTATGATTAACTTGATTAATCATATCTATTTCGATGCCATTATCGGCAAAAAGTTTCAATATTTTTGAAAGATTTTGCGTACCTGCTGGAATGCCTTCTACTTTAATTAAACACTCATCGCGATTAAACGCAATTCCCGATACCACCTTGTTTGGCATATCGCTCTCCTCAAAACTTATTAACGTGCCTTCATCGGGATTAAAGCTCGAAAGCACCCTAAGTGGCACATTGTGCCTACCTGCAGCTTCTACTGAGCGTATATGCAAAACTTTCGCCCCTAAACTTGCCAGCTCCAGCATTTCAGCAAAGGTAACTTGGCCCATTCGGCGCGCGTTAGGCTCGACACGAGGATCTGTAGTATATACGCCGTCAACGTCTGTATAGATCTGGCATTCGTCGGCTTTTATGGCTGCTGCTATTTCGACAGCCGATGTATCGGTGCCACCGCGTCCAAGCGTTGTAATGTTACCCTCAATATCACGTCCCTGAAACCCAGCAATAATAGCAATACGATTATGCTCAAGCTCATGCTTTAAGCGCGTAGCAGCAACCTCTGCAATGCGAGCCTTACCAAACATGTTGTCGGTTAGAATATTGACTTGATCGGCTAATAAACTCACCGCTGAGTGACCACGTTTTATAATAGCCATAGCAAGCAGTGATACAGAAACCTGCTCTCCGGTGCTAATTAGTACGTCTAGTTCACGGCTACTCGGGCGAGTATCTATTTGTTTGGCAAGATTAATTAAGCGGTTGGTTTCTCCCGACATAGCCGAGAGCACCACAACCACTTGATGTCCTTGTTGCCTGGTTTTTACAACAAGGTCGGCAACCGCTTCAATTCGCTCTATTGAGCCCACCGAAGTGCCACCGAATTTTTGAACAATAAGCGCCACTTAGGCTTAAGTACGCTCAGTTAACCAAGCTGTAACGCTATCTAGTGCAGCAGCGAGGTTTTGTGGCTCACTACCACCGGCTTGTGCCATATCTGGACGACCGCCACCTTTACCACCTACTTGGCCTGCCATGTGGTTAACTAACTCACCGGCTTTTACTTTGCCTGTTAAGTCTTTCGTTACACCAGCAATTAGGCTTACTTTGTCGCCACTGGCAACACCTAGTGCAATAACACCTGAGCCAATCTTGTTTTTAAGGTCATCAACCATACCGCGCAGTGCTTTAGATTCAGTACCTTCAACGTTTGCTACAAGTAGCTTAACACCGTTTATTTCAACAATCGAATCAAGTAAAGACGCACCCGCTGCACTTGCCAACTTATCGTTAAGTTGCGCAATTTGCTTTTCAAGGCTTTTTGACTTCTCAAGTAAAGCAGTTACCTTTTCAAGAACTGATGCACTATCGCCTTTAACTAAAGCCGCAACATCGCTAAGTTGTTGCTCTTGCTCGCTAACGTACGCTACAGCATCTGCACCGGTTACAGCTTCAATACGGCGTACGCCTGCGGCAATACCGCTTTCAGATACAATTTTGAATAAACCAATGTCGCCTGCGCGTTCAACGTGAGTACCACCACAAAGCTCAATAGAGTAGTCACCAATGGTTACTACACGTACTTCGTCATCGTACTTTTCGCCAAACAACGCCATAGCGCCTTTCGCTTTAGCATCATCAATAGCCATAAGCTCAGTATTAAGTGCAAAATTACGACGAATTTCGTCATTAACTACGCGCTCAATTTCACGTAACTCATCTTTTGTAACCGCTTCAAAATGCGAGAAATCAAAACGTAAACGATCAGGTTGAACAAGTGAGCCTTTTTGACCTACATGATCGCCTAATAACTGACGTAGTGCTTCGTGCAAAATATGCGTAGCTGTGTGGTTTTTCTTAATGCTATCACGGCGCGTATCATCAATAGTTGCGTCAACTTTATCGTTAACACCAATACGACCTTGTACAGTACCGTGGTGAGCAAATGCATTACCAAGCTTAGTTGTATTAGTAACATTAAATTCGCCACCAGCCACTGTAATAGTACCCGTATCGCCCGTTTGGCCGCCTGATTCAGCGTAAAACGGTGTGCGGTTTAGTACTACAATACCTTTTTGACCATCTTCTAGTAACTGAACAACTTCACCATCGGCAAAAATTTCAACCACTGTCGCGCTATAATGTGTGCTGTCGTAACCTTTAAAGTCAGTGTGTTTATCTGATTTTAATTGGTCATTGTAATCAGCGCCAAACTTACCCGCTTGCTGCGCTGTTTTACGTTGTACAGCCATGCATTCTTCAAAGCCTTGATGATCAATTGTCATCTGGCGCTCACGGGCAACATCGGCCGTTAAATCAGCTGGAAAACCGTACGTATCGTAAAGTTTAAATACTAAGTCGCCCGGTATAATATCGCCTTTAAGGTCGCTTAAGCTTTCTTCTAAAATAGCTAAGCCACGCTCAAGTGTTTTACCAAACTGTTCTTCTTCAATACGTAATACTTTTTCAATAATTTCTTGTTGCTTAGCAAGCTCAGGATACGCTTGACCCATTTGCTCAATTAACGCCGCAACTAATTTATAGAAAAACGAACCTTGTGCACCTAACTTATTACCATGGCGCACAGCGCGACGAATAATACGACGTAGTACATAACCACGGCCTTCGTTAGATGGCATAACACCGTCTGAGATTAAAAACGCACACGAGCGAATATGATCCGCCACTACGCGAAGTGACTTGTCGCCCATATCTTGTGCGTTAGTTACACTGGCAGCAGCGGCAATTAAACCTTGGAATAAATCGATTTCGTAGTTTGAATGCACGCCCTGCAAAATAGCAGCAATACGCTCAAGGCCCATGCCCGTATCAACAGACTGCTTAGGTAGAGGCAACATAGTACCGTCGCTTTGACGGTTGTATTGCATAAATACAAGGTTCCAAATTTCGATGAAACGGTCGCCGTCTTCCTCGGGTGAGCCCGGAGGTCCGCCCCAAATATGCTCGCCGTGATCATAAAATATTTCAGAACACGGACCACACGGACCCGTATCGCCCATTGACCAAAAGTTGTCTGAGGTCGCAATACGAATAATACGCTCCTCTGGCAAACCAATTTCGTTAGCCCAGTAACCAAACGCTTCTTCATCATCGTGATAAATAGTTACTAAAAGTTTTTCTTTAGGTAGGCTTACTACCTCAGTTAAAAACTCCCATGCAAACTTAATCGCGTCTTGCTTAAAGTAATCACCAAAGCTGAAGTTACCTAACATTTCAAAAAATGTATGGTGGCGAGCAGTGTAGCCTACGTTTTCTAAATCGTTATGCTTACCGCCAGCACGTACACAGCGCTGCGAGCTTGTCGCACGTGTATAAGGGCGGCTTTCTGCGCCTAAAAATACATCTTTAAATTGCACCATGCCGGCATTGTTAAATAACAACGTGGCATCGTTACCCGGAATAAGCGAGCTTGAAGGGACAACTTGGTGTTGTTTGCTGGCAAAAAAGTCTAAAAACTGTTGCCTAATTTGTGCGGTAGTCATGTGCTGCATTTGAAAGTCTCACCTGTATTTACTGTGCTTGCATTGCAAAATTAATTTCATCGTAGCTAAAACCCCGATACATTAAGTAGCGCACGCGCTTAGCTTTATCTTTGTAATCGAGATCGGCCGGTGTATTCGAATATTTTTTATTGTACGCATCCTGCGCAAGCTCAAACCAATCTACTTCAAGCTCTTCAACTACCCTTTCAAGTAGCGAACGATCAATCCCTTTGCCCATCGCTTCGCTTTGTATTCGCTTAAGCCCGTGGCATTTAAATATGTGTTTTCTTACAAAGCCTTCACAGTATCGCTGCTCGTTAATAAAATTATGCTTTTCGCACCAATCAAGCAGCGTTTCAATAAACTCTTCTGTGGCTTCTTTTTGCTGTAATTTGAGCGTTAACTCACGACGCGAATATTCTTGGCGCCCTAGTAACCAAAGTACATAGTTTTTTAGTTTTTGCTTTAATTTATCATCCATTAAGCGTCAAAACGCCCGCTTATTTCGCTGCTAAGTGGCTTAACATTAATGTCGTCACTTGGTGGTACAACAGGCATAAAAATGGCTTGATAAGATACAAAAAAGCTAATGTAGCAAATCGGCATTAAAATCAACAGCGGTAAGAACGATAAGAACATCGAAAGCGCCATAAATAATGCGCAAATAAGGCCAAAAACCCCAAGTGGCAAAATGTTATGATAAAACACCATAAACGAATCTTTAAGCGCGTTTAATATGCGTTGCTCTTTATTGAAATAAACTAAAGGCACCGCGTATGCAAACGATGTAAAATAAATCGATAAAGCAATCAAAAACAACACAACGTTTGCCATCGATATACTTTCGACCATCTGCTCAAGCGCTACATTGGGATCAACATTTGGCTGAGTCATAATTGCTACCGCATCGGCAAATAAGCCATTAGCAAGTAACGCCATTAATATACCTGCGCCCATTTGATAAAGTGCTAAACGTAATAACCCTAAACGATTTCCCTTAGCCGAAAATGGCTTGAGGATATCGGCTAGCATTATTTTTCCGCCTTGCTGTTTTGTAAGTACAGCTTGATAAAACCCTGCGGTTAAAAATGGCGTAGCTAGCGCTGCCACAACTTGCAGCAGTGGTAAAAATAATGACAGTAGCCCTACAATACCAATAAATAAATGCATAAAAATAAAGGTTGCTGGCTGGGTTTTAAAAATAAGCCATCCGGCTTTTAACCACTTTAGCCCTGCATCGGCTTTAAAAATTCGTAATTGTGTAGACATACTTGCTCTTAATTTATAACGAAACACGCCAAGTATAACTTGGCGTGAGGGGGGATTAATAGACGAAACGTAATTAAATGATTAAGGTTTTTTAATTTTCTTAATATCTAACATGTGTGCACCATGCTTAATTTTTGTTTCTAGGTACGACTTATTACCCGCAACACCCGCTTTAATGTGCGCATGCGTGCCCACAACCGAGTCAACATTAATACCGGCATCTTTTAGTGCGTTAAGCTTTTTAGGATTATTAGTCATTAATTTAACGTGGCTTAAATTAAGCGCATTGAGCATTAATACCGCATCCGAAAAGTCACGTAAATCATCAGCAAAGCCTAAATGATTATTAGCTTCGTAGGTGTTCATCCCTTGCGATTGCAGTACGTAAGCATCAATTTTGTTATACAAACCAATGCCACGGCCTTCTTGGCGTAAATATAATAAAATGCCGCCTTGCTCATGCATCATTTCAATGCATTCATTTAGCTGCTCGCCGCAATCACAGCGCGATGAATAAAACACATCCCCCGTTAAGCACTCTGAATGCATACGAATAAGTGGGACATCTTGCTCTGTATCAGCATTATTAAACACCATAGCAATATGTTCTTGACCATCTTTTAAATCAGTAAATGAGATTATTTCTGCAGGGATATTACTATTTTTGCCAACATTAAGCTGAACTCTTGCTCTTACTTGCGCCACGACAAATCCAAATATTTAAATAACTACGACACGACAATAAAGTGATAATATCACAAAATAGGATAAATACACCGTAGTACAAGACTGTTTATCGCAAATATATGGCGACGATAAGCGTTATTTTCAATGACAGTTAGCAATAAATTGATGCAAATAGAGCACTATATTGTTCACGTTAATTTACCTAAAAAAATGACAGGTACTAACGAATTTGATATTTTGTAAGCAAAACAACGATAGGGATTATTATGAAACGCCAACAACTCGCCTTAGTATTAGGCTTAAGTTTATCAACGCTAAGTACTTATTCACTTGCAAGCCAAGCAACAAACCCAGAAGTCAACTTTTCACAAGCGTACCAAACCTACTTAACTGCAGTTGCAGAAAATAAAAACGTAAAACAAGCCGCTGAGCTTGCTTATACCCTAGGCTCAGCTAATTATGGCGAAGAGTCAGATAACACAGCAAACCTTGCTATTAATTATGCCAAAGCTATTAACCCACGCATTAGCGATGGTTACGAGCAGCGTTACGCACTTTATAAGCAAGCGCACGACATTTTAGCCAAAAATCACGGTAATAAATCAGTCGAAACACTCGACGCTCTGCTCGGTATGGCAAGTAATACCGAATCAGATAGAGAAGCTGCTAACCATTTTGAACACATAATTGATATAGCAGCTGAACAAAATAATCCAAAGCTTGTTGCCGATATGCAATTTGAAGCCGCCTCGCTGCTTGCTCGAAAATTTTCACATAAATATTACCGCAGAGCTAAACGTTATTTAGAACTGGCTGATGAGTACTATCAAGCCAATTTGCCTGAAAATTCAGTTGATCGTATCAAAGCAGATTTTTTAATGGCCTCATTCGCTGAAGGTCGTAAGAAGTATAATCAAGCGATTGAAAGACTAAACCGTGTAGTGGGTGTATTCGATAACAACTTAAGCTTTGATCATAGCGCAGAGCTAAGCGCGCACTCTAAGCTTATTGGGCTTTACGAGAAACAAGGCAAAAGTGATGAAGCAACTAAACACTGCTTAGCTATTGCTAAAATGGTGCCGTGGAAAGAATCGCAAGAGCAAAAACCGCTTTACCGTGTTAATCCCGATTATCCTTTAAATAAGGCAAAACAAGGTAGAAGTGGCAGTGTTGCTATGGAATTTGAAGTAGACACGGCAGGGTTTGTAAAAAACGTTAGTATATTAAACTCTGATGGTGGTATCTCTTTTGAAAAATCGGCGATAAAAGCTGTTGAGCAATGGCGCTATGCACCAAAGTTTGAAAAAGGACAACCCGTTTCTGCGACATCTCAAGTACGACTAGACTTTAAAATTAATCGCTAAACTAATAGGCATAAAGGCGCCATTAAGCGCCTTTATGCCTTAATTATTATTCTCAAAGCAATTAAAATTCATAGCTTAAACTAATACCGCCATCCGCTCTTTTTTCGTTACTATCACTTGCTTTTCCGTAACCTATATCTAATTCCAGTCTAAAACCGGAGTTGTTTAACCCATTAAAGTTATAGCTGTAAGTAAGCCCTACACCGTTAGTGGTTTCTTCATCAAAAATACCGCTAATTGCACAACCTATAATATTACCAAATTCACTTGCTATATCGTCATTTGTTGAACTTTCACACTTTTGATCAGTATCTCTTGCGCCAATAGCACCCACAAGCGCGCCAAAAGCATGCTTTTTATTATCGCTTACTGCTTGTTCAAAACCTGCTGAAAATCCATCATCAAGGCCTAGTTTATAGTTTGCATACCAGCGCTGTGTATCGTCGTTAGCCGATAAAGACACTTCAGGAATAACTAAATAAGGATAGCCACCCCCAATCGAAAAACTAACCTCGTTGGCAGCACTAGAGTAAGAAGCAATAGATAAAGCGAGTAGTAATATTTTTGTTTTCATAAAGTTCCCTTTAATTAAGTATAAAACCAGCACAAAATGTACCCACTTTAGGATCTAAATGCAATGCGGAAAGCCTAGTTATATTTTAAATTAGCCGTTATGGATGATTAAATTTTTGACAAAATCTTATCGCTAGCCGCTTCTATTAAATCGAGCACCTTTTCAAAGCCATCATCACCGCCGTAATACGGATCGGGAATCGCACTAACGATCTGTTCACCAAACTCTAAAAACAACGCTAATTTGTACTGTAGATGCTCAGGACATTGCGCTGTTAAATCAGCTAAATTTTGCGTATCGGCCGCTAAAATTAAATCAAATTCAGTAAAATCGCTTGTGCGTACTTTACGCGAATAAATACCTTTAAAACTATAACCACGTTTTTCGCCTGCAGCCATTGAGCGGCTATCAGGCGTTTTACCTTCGTGGTAACCAATAGTCCCTGCCGAATCGACTTTAACGTTAACACCTAGCTTTTTAGCACGGGCTTTTAATACCGCCTCTGCAGTTGGCGAGCGGCAAATATTACCTAAACACACTATGAGTACTTTTTTCATTAAGGCTCCTCTAACTAATTTAAAAACCTAAGCTTTAAAACTGTTTTAAAATACTTGCGTCGTAATCTTCAACATTAAGCGTTACGTTATGTTGCGCTGCAACAGATTCAAGCTCAGCTTGTTTAATGGCTAAATCGTCCATAGTGATTAGGTTATCGTCTAGCTGCCACAATAACCGAGAGCCCGCGTAGCTATAATGAATTGCTAATAACGCATCGGCATTGCCTTCACGGCCAGCGGCTTTTAACTTAGCCATTTTACGGGTTATTTTGTTAAGTGCTTTTTTAAGCTCCCATACATATACAACTTCAATCATAAACGTATGTGTACGGTATTTATTAAGTAACCACGCAAGCCCAACGCTTGTAATAACAACGCCTATTAAGTTCCAATGAAAGTGGCTACCACTTTCATCAGGAAATAAAGCAATCAGCGTTTGCGATATAGCCAAGCTACCTACAGCCAAGCCAATACCACAACCTGCAATAACACGGTTTAAATGTTTACGGTAACGTGCTTTATTTATTTCAATGAGTTGCATAACAGCCTAAAAAGTTAATAAGTAAAAGAATGCGAATGGCTATTGTAACTAAACCCCACATTTTTTATAAAATTATTTCACCCCTTTTTGATTTGCCACCCGTTATAGCTTTGAAAACACCCTAATTGTAGTGGTCAATAAAATTTGGAGCGGCTTATGCACACACTTGAAGTACCTAACAACCCAGTATTTATTAAAACATCGACCGCCGTTATTGGCGGCGCCGCAATGACCTTTGCAGCTTTTGCGTTTATGCAATATTTAATAAGTGGCGAGCAACGCGCACCGGTTAAACCAGGGGACGATTTTATAGTAGAGATTTTTCAAGCGCCTGAGGATTCAAAAGTAAGGCACATACAAAAAATACAGCCACCACCGCCAATGCCTAAAGTGCCGCCAAAAGCTCCACCGCTTGATACATCAGCCGATCCAGTGCTTGCAATTAGCGACTTTACGCCGATTACAATTGATGATTTTGGTGGCGACATTAACAACACCATTAATCGCCCAACAGGGGATGCAACACCTATAGTGCGCATAAACCCTAAATACCCAACCACAGCCGCGCGCGATGGTATTGAAGGTTGGGTACAACTAAGCTTTAGTATTTCGCCAACAGGTGAGGTAATCGACCCAGTAGTTATTAACGCCGAGCCAAAACGTACCTTTGACCGCGAAGCAATAAGAGCTATTAAACGCTGGAAATATCGCCCCAAAGTAATTGAAGGTGTGGCACAATTACAAACAGGTCAAACTGTACAGCTCGATTTTAAATTACAACAATAAAAGCGATGAGCCTATGCTACTAAGTATTAAGTCATGGTTATTTGAAATGCCAAGCAAGGACTGCATGGCAAGTTACGCAAAAAGTGGCGACAATCGTTACTTAGAGCAGCTTATTGCCCTCTACAGTAACGACTTACATCACTACCTTGTTACGCAATCTAATACGCATTTAGCATACGACGTAAGTCAACAAACATGGCTAAAAGTAATCGAAAAGCGCCACCTTTACCAAGCACAAACCACACCCAAAGCGTGGTTATTTAAACTTGCCCGCAACACACTAATTGACGAATACCGCAGGCAACAGCACTTTGTAGAGCTTGACGAAAACACGCATTTAGCAGCACAAAATGATAAAAGCGAAAGCGACTTAAATAGTGGTGACTTAGCTAGTCGAGACTCGCATATAGGCAGCTCAAACATAAGCTATGACGCGTTCGATGCCGCGCTAAAACAACTTAGCTTTGTACAGCGTGAAGCCATAACATTACAACAAGAAGGCTTTTCGCTTACCGACATAGAACTTATAACGCAAAGCAGCCTCGAGACCATTAAAACAAGGCTGCGCTATGCCAAGCAAAACCTTAAACGTTTATTAGGAGCAAACAATGAACAAGCCTGATGAGCCGTTCGATCAAAAGCTCACACAACACTTTAAAGAGCGAAAAGCGCGCACTACACTTACAAGTGACCAGCAAAAAGCGCTACTTAAAAAGGCCACGCACACAAAGCCTAAAAAGTTCGGCTTTACGTTGCAGCTAACCAGCCTTGCCTGCGCACTGGGTGTGTTCGCATTTATTGTATTTGATAATAACGATGGCTTTAACCACGCACCTAAAACCGTGTTTAACACCATAGACATTCACGACTATTCATTTATAAAAACACACGAAATAAATCAAGCTGGTAGCTACGCAAGCTCTATAAACGAGCAAAAACACGCGCTTGATAGCCAATTAGCTAACGATTTACGTCGCCACCAACAGCGCCACCTAGAATACGGTACGCTCGTAAAGGTCGATAACGACTGGTACATAGCCAGCTGTAATGATGAAGTGCTAGTGCAAATAAAGCAATCATTGTTGAGTGATTTAAAGGGTAAACACGCGGTTGAAAGCGATATAAATACGGGTGATATGCTCGCTATGGCGCATAACGGTAAAGGGCAAATTATTGCACTTAAACATGCAGGAGCTGGGGTTAGGCAATGTGGGGCTTAGGTGGTTTGGTCCAGTTGAGATTGGTGGTAATTTAGATAAATATTACCACCGAGAACACAGAGACGCTTTGCACTGCACAGAGATAGTTAACTATCGCCCATGTAATCTAATGGTGATGAAAGCTCTATAAATTCACGATAGTGCTCTTTAGTTATTGTGTTATATCCATCGTTTATATAAATATAGTTTACCCAAAGTATTGTTGTTTCATAAGAGATTCCATATGGCTGTTTGGCTAATTCACTCTCAGCTTTTTGTAATTCAGAAGTATCGTCTTCATAATTAAGATCTAAAAAGTAGACAGAATAACTTTCTAAGCTATTAAATATCTTACAAAAAACTTTTTCTATAAATTCAGATAATGAAATTGGGTAGTTTCCCTTAGAATAACTATCTGGGTCACTATGCAATTGACTGGTGTATGACTGTGGATCAAAAAAATAGATTAACTCGGCTGATAAATACTCTTTTGATATATCCTTTTGTAAGGAGTCAGCTAGGCTAATATCTATGATCTTATTTTCACTACCTAGTTCTGTTCTTTTAAACCTTCCAGTAATTATTTCTTCATAAAGTGAGTGGTCTTTTTCATAGATACAAAACAAAACAGCGAGCACAAGTACATCAACTTTTTTACCACTTGGTAAATTTGCAATAATGGCAGTAATACGTTCAGTAATTTGAATAGCTGTCCTTGCTGATACCTTAAACGCATCTAAAACAACTGAAATATTAGCTAAAGCGGTTTCGGGTGTTTCTGTGCGGGGGAGTAGCTCAATATTTTTACTTTCTAAATACGCAGATTCAAATTTAGTTGTATCGCTATGTACTGATAAAAAACCCTTTAAAACAGGTCGTTTTAAGCTATAGCGGCTATTAAAAAAACGGCCTAGGTAAATCTTAGCATCAAAGCCTTCACCATAAATTGATTTAATTGTATGTTGAAGTTGTTCTGTATCTGTTGCCACAACAAACACGATGCCCTCTACATCAAAAATATGTTTAATCGTCTCTAGCATTTCGACGGCATAACTTGGGCGGCAGCGATCTAATTCATCGATAAAAATAAATATGGGTAACGATTTACCTTCCTGCTTTTCAAACTTACTGACCCAGTCTGCTAACTTAGACTTTATTACTTCGATGCTTTTATTTTTTGCTTCATGATCTTTAATCAAATTTTGTGCAAGCGCTTTTACTGCTGGTGAAAAGTCGCTACCAGTCAGCTTATTGGTATTATGATTCTGATCGTTATCAATTTCATTATCAGAAAATAACAATGCATGCAGTTCATCTATATCTATACCTGATATTTTTTTAGTTAAACCTTGTGCAATAGCTGGTGCTACAGCCTTAAACATCGAAACTGCGCTTTTGGGAATAGTTATATCAAATTTCGCCTGAAGTTGTAGCTGCTTAATAATCCCCGAAATTACAGTTAAAAACGGATCGTCTGAGTAATCTTGCTGCCAAGCATCGACATAAACAACTGGAAAATTTTTGAGTTCCTGCGACCAACGCTTGAGAAAGTATGTTTTACCTGCGCCCCACTCGGCATTTAAGTTTAATACGTAATTTCTCTTTTGCTCTTTTTGCGGCCTATTCTCGTCAAAACCTTCTTGAATTAATAACCTTGTGAGAAATGTTGCGTATTTAGCTCTATCTAACTTATCAGCAGGAAAGTACTCATCTATTTTACGATTTGGCGGTGTGCTCCAATCAAAGTCATTTATATCGGCCATCAAATTCCCTCTTAAATATCTCTTTTTTATATAGTGCCATACAAAGTTAGTAAATATAATTCTTAAATACATATCATAAAAATGCACTGAGTAAGGCCTAATGTCTTGCTAAGACCAAAAAACAATCTATCGTTTAACACCCTCCCCCGTCATCACGCCCAGAAAATAAGTAATTGATGAGTAATATCGCGCATGGATGCGCGATGAGGCGAAACTAGGCCATGGATGGCCTATCTTCGCCGTTTACGTTCACATCAATTATGTTTTGAAGGATTAAACGTGATGCTCGGGTGGCGCTCGGAGAGTCCAGAGAGGGGCCAGCGATAGCCCCTCTTTGGCTGCTGTCGCCAGCGCGACGAAACCTTGAATAAAGTTTTTTACACAGTTTTTAACACGTGCCAGAAAGCTCAGTACCTATGATGGTTAACCTATCACAGGTGTTAAATCCTTAGTGGCTATAGCCATCTCCTACTACCAATATTTAATCTCTGTGCAACGAAACGCCTCTGTGCCATCAATGGTGAAATTCGCTTTTACTCCTCCTACAATTTAGACGACCCCTAGCGATTTTATCGTTGTACTCCAGCCACCCAAATGGTGATTTGTATCTTGGGATCAACGCCATAGGTATTTACCGTATAGAGCCAAAGGGTAAGCTTTAAAACCTAATACACTGGTCATTGCTATTGCCAGTGCTTTTTTACCATTCACTTATCAGCGAAAGTCGCTTTTTTACAATTATTTTTATTTACTCGTCACTAAACTAGATAGCTGTTATTTATCTATTAGGAACGATTATGCAAAGAGCTAATTACTATACAGTTGAACCCGAGTTAATGACCTACTTGATTAATCAAGAAGCACTGATCAAACAAAAAGTCGAAGCGAGCTTTGGATTAACAATTTGGGAGCTGCTAAAACTAAGAGCATCACAGTTAAACCAATGTGCGTATTGCTTAGCAAACAAGCGCTGGAGTATGGCGAAAGTATTAACCGTATTATTGCCCTCAATACGTGGCAAGACACGCCTCTTTATAACGAGAAAGAGCGTGCTGCATTAGCGCTTTGTGAAAAGTTAACCTTGTCACAGAACATTGATGATGACTTTTATCTTGTTCTTGCCGAGTTATTTGATCAACCAAGTTTAGTTACCCTCACAGTGGCAATCAATGCTATAAATAGCTGGAATCGCATGGTGAAAATGTTTAAACCGACTGTTGAGTTTAATGAACGATAAACTATTACTTGAGCTTTATAGTCCAACGGGCAATATCGCAAATTATGTACAAGCACTTTGGTTTGCTCGCGCCCAGTTTTCAGGTGAGAGTTGGCTACCCTGCGATGGTGCCCAAGGGGTGATATTTTTAATTTCTGGGCAGCTTAACTTAGCTGGCGAACCATTAAGCCTCCCCTATTCCATGCAAACCATATCAACTCAATCAGAAAAAGTGACATTTACTGCAGGCTCCATTTTTTGTGGGATTAGGTTTAAGCCCGCAGGGCTTGCTCACCTAAAAAAGGTTAATCATTCCCTTGTTGCCCCAACCACTTTATCGGGTATCGCACAAGCGCTTAATCAACATGCGAATTTAGATTCATTTATTGATTTATTATCAGCACACTTCAATGCACCAGAAGTACATCATCATACTATTGAGCATACACAAACACTGATCCATAAAATAATCAATCTTACTCCACTTACTACTGCTTACGATGATAGCTCAAAAGGCAAGCGGCAATTAGAGCGTTACGTAAAAAATACCTGCGGCATTACCGCCAAACACTTAGCACGTATTTACAGAGTCAGGCAGGCCAAAAAATTGATTAAAGAAAGCCCGCAGCTAAGTTTGGCACAACTCGCTCTTGAATGCGGTTTTGCTGATCAATCCCATCTAAACAATGAATTCAACAGACATTGATCAGACCAATTTCAAAAATTTCGATTTAATTTAAACGCTTAATTCTCTTTAATTTGATAAAATAACATCTCAACTTTGAGGTGTATATGAATCTAAAAATCAAACGGTTAGAC
>NZ_JACJEM010000047.1:0-40631 GCF_014164085.1 Pseudoalteromonas sp. SG45-5
AGGCTAAAGCACTTCCGTGCTATAGCGACAAGGTACGATAAATTGAAATTACAGTTTGAGAGTATGTTAGCGCTGGCATGTGCAATGATTTGGCTACCAATGTGAAAGATCAACAGCCCCTAGTTGTTCTAAATAAAAAATTTTTAACGACGTTATAGTGCAATCTAATTCGTTAAATTGATCAAAGATTTATGCAGTTTGGTATTAGTACATAAAAGCGATATATTTTATAATTATAGAGATTATAAATACCAACCCAATACTCTTTTAAAAACAACATCACTTATTGTAATTCATCTCATATATTAATTTATTTATCATGCTTAAGGTATACAATAACGCAGGCTTTTAAATAAGGTACACTCAAAAGGTACAACTATGAAAAAACAGTTCAGCTTATTAGCACTTTTGTGCACTGCATCAGGTGCTTACGCAGAGTCAGCGCCTAAAAATGTAATTTATATGATTGGTGACGGCATGGGTCCGGCATACACCACAGCTTATCGCTATTTTAAAGATGACCCTGCAACTAAAGAAATCGAAGGTACCGTTTTTGATACGATATTAAAGGGCATGGCGCATACCTATCCGGATGACCATACGTATGTAACCGATAGTGCAGCAGGTGCGACAGCACTTAGCAGCGGGCATAAAAGTTACAATGGCGCTATAGCCGTAGATACACACAAAAAAGCGGTTAAAACCATGCTTGAAATTGCAAAAGAGCGCGGTATGACAACGGCACTTGTTGCAACATCACAAATAAATCATGCAACGCCTGCAAGCTTCGCTTCGCATAATGAATCGCGTAATAATTACGATGCGATTGCTAACGACTACATAGACAATAAAATTGTTGGTAAATTACCAGTCGATTTAATGTTAGGTGGTGGTACTAAATACTTTATTAGAGACGATCGTAATTTAGTTGATGAGTTTAAAGCCGCTGGCTATCAATATGGCGATGACATTAGCAATCTCGGCCAAATAACTCAAATACCCGCTTTAGGTTTGTATGCGCCAAAAGGTTTACCTTTTGCACTTGATGAGAACCCAACTCGCCTTACGCAACTAACATCCAAAGCGCTTGATTTACTAGATACTCAAAACAAAAGCGGTTTTTTTGTGATGATTGAAGGCAGTCAAATAGATTGGTGTGGTCATGCAAATGATATTGCTTGTGCGATGGCTGAAATGGACGACTTTGCAAAATCAATTGAAAAAGCAAAAGCCTATGTCGACAAAAATAAAGATACTATTTTAGTAGTAACAGCCGATCACTCTACAGGAGGATTAACTCTTGGGGCACACGGTCAATACAAGTGGGAAACTGAAGTAGTTAAAGGCGTTAAAGCAACCGCAGGTAAACTTACTCAGTTATTACTTGATGCAAAAGATTTAAAATCAGTGTGGACGACTAACACGAACATTGAATTCACAACTGAAAATCAAATTAAACTTGAGCAAGCTAAAAAAATGGGCGACAAAGCGCTTAATTTAGCCGTTAAAAGTATTATTAGTGATACTAGCTTTACTGGCTGGACAACAGGCGGACATACAGCTGTAGATGTTCAAGTATTTGCCTATGGTAAAGGTAGCGAGCATTTTATTGGATCACAGAACAATACTGACATTGCTGATAAGCTGATTGGCTTTATTGAACAGTAAGTTTTACCTCGTTTTGAGTACAAAAAGCCCGAACACTTGTTCGGGCTTTTTATTAAATTTTATAGCTATATTTATCTAAAGCGCTTGAATAAGCGTTAAGCGTATATATCAACACCTATTAAATTTTGCACTTCAGCACGGCGCTCTAAATTAGCAAATTCAGTATAAGTAGAAATTGCTTTGCTTACTTGAGCTGATGGTTGGTCGTAAATTGTTTGACTGTATTCGTTGCTTTTAGCGCTGCTTTTAAACAGTTGATTGGCAAGCTCTTCGCCTTTTTTACTGCTTTTTACATAGTCGGTATTCGCTTTTTGTGTAGCCGGTTGCTCTACTAAACTCTGTGGTTTATTAGTAACGACTTGAGTAGAGCTAACCCTCCCCGGAATATCTCCGGTAAAAAAACCTGAACCAATAGGCAGCGTCATTACGCGTCTCCAACCTTAATATTGCATAAAATTATGATTTAAAAACAACCAATTTGCAAATAATACGATTACTCACGCCCTGGTAGCTTTTTCCACGTTACCGTATCTCGCACATATTTAGGTTGAGCGTCACTCGCTTTTACAACGTCACCCGCTAAAAGCGCGGCTTCAACATGCGCTAACATATAACGCGCATCAGGTAATGTAATCTCACTATTAATTGTCACGTTTTCAAAGTTATTAAGCGCACCTGGGTAGGTTTTAAACCCAGTGCCCACTGCGATAGATGGCTCAGTAGAAGTAATATAGTCATCGCTTAATAGGTCCGGCTTTATTACACACTCTTGATTGACCAGTTGCACTAAATTATTTTTTGCTTGGTAATGGGCGAAATATATTTCCCCCATACGCGCATCTATACTAGGGAAAACACTAAGGCTGCCGTTTTGTTCAAACGCTTGTTGCGCCATAATAGCAAGTGTTGAAACGCCAACTAGTGGTAAGTTTGTTGAATACGCAAGCCCTTGTGCTATTGCAACACTAATACGCACGCCAGTAAAACTACCGGGTCCTTGACCAAAACCAATCACATCTAAATCTTTCAATTTACAGTTAGCTTTGGTTAACAACTCATCCACGAGTGGAAGTATTTTTTGGCTGTGCTGCTGCGGGCATTCTTCAAAATGATGAAATGTTTGGCCCTGAAAATGTAAAACAATTGACAGTGCTTCAGTAGAAGCGTCGAGGGCGAGGATATTACTTTTAATCATTTTATTACTCTAATTAATTTGTTGTAAAAATTTATTGGCATCTTCTAAACTCCGCGTGCGGCGCATTGGCGGTAAGCTCTTTAAAAACACTTGCCCATACTGACGTGTAACTAGGCGATTATCACATATTACAAGGACGCCTTTATCTTTGCTATCACGAATTAAACGCCCGACACCTTGCTTTAGTGCAATCACCGCTTGCGGTAATTGTATGTGTGCAAAAGGGTCTTTTCCTTGCATTTGGCAATCTTGCATTTTGGCTTGTAATAAAGGGTCATCGGGGGCTGCAAATGGTAATTTATCAATAATAACACAGCTTAGTGTGCTGCCGCGTACATCAACACCTTCCCAAAAAGAAGCTGTGCCGAGTAACACCGCATTACCATGGCGGGTAAACTTCTCTAAGATAATACGCTTAGACATTTGCCCCTGCATATAAACTGGGTAGTCTATTTGTGTGGTGAGTCCTTCAGCGACCAAATGCATCATTCGATAACTAGTAAAAAGCACAAAGCAGCGCCCTTGTGCTGATTTTATAAGTTCGAGTGTGAGTTTTACAATTGCGTGGGGCATGTTATCAGCGTGTGATTCAGGTAAATAACGTGGCAAACATAACAATGCCTGATTAGGGTAATCAAACGGGCTGTCTACCATCATGCTTTGCTTTGGTTTTAAACCCAAACTTGCGTTAAAGTGCGCTAATTTGTTGTCGACCGAAAGCGTAGCTGATGTAAACACAAAGCCTGCGCCAGTGTCTTGCATCATTTGAGCAAATTTAGCGGAGACATTAAGTGGTGTTATATTAATCGTTAAATAACGACGTGTTGTTTCATACCAATAACTAAAACCTGTTTGAGCCGTGTCAAACACACGCTCTAACTGGCCTTTAAAAGCAAGTGTTCGCTCAAACGGATGCTCTATTTTATCGCTTCTGTCTAAACACAGTTTAAGTACCTGATAAACAAAATCTAAATCACTGATCACACGATGAAGTGCTGCACAAATTTGTTTGTCGCTCAGTTTTTCTCGCCAGTCACCTCTGCTACCATCAACACCAAACTGCAATCGTAAATCTGCAACACTTGTCTCTAGCTTATTTAAGCTTTTACCGAGTTGCAGCATATCGGGTATTTCAGCTCTATAAATAGCACGTAAGTCATTAATTAAATCCACCAGCTTTTTAGTGCTAACACTCTCGCCAAAATAATCACTGGCAATTTCACTTAACTGATGGGCTTCGTCAAATATATAGGCATCTGCTTTTGGCATCAATTCAGCAAAGCCGCTTTCTTTTACGGCCATATCGGCAAAAAACAAATGGTGGTTAATAACAACCACATCGGCATCGGCCGCTGTTAAACGCGCTTTGCGTATATAGCAGCTTTGAAAGTCTGGGCATTCTTTGCCTAAGCAGTTATCTGCCGTTGAGTTTACATAAGGCAGTACTTTGGCATCATCTTCTATACCAATGCAATCGGCTAAATCACCTGACTGTGTTTCACTGGCAAATTTAGCGACCATAGCTAATTGATGCATTACGTCTGAATCATCAGTAGGTACATGGGCAACATGCTGGTTAAGTCGGTAGGTACATAGGTAATTGGCACGCCCTTTTAATAAGGCGGTTTTTTTAGAGGCACTAAGCGCTTTAACAAGCTGCGGTAAATCGCGGTGGTATAACTGCTCTTGCAAGGCTTTAGAACCGGTGGAAATGATGGTTCTACCTTTAGATTTAAGTGCAGGCGCTAAATAGGCAAACGTTTTACCTGTCCCCGTGCCCGCTTCAACTACCAATTGCGAACTGTTTTTTAATGCATCTGCAACGGCAACAGCCATATCTATTTGGGGCTGACGTGGTGTATATCCATCTAAAGATAACGCCAAAGGCCCAGTTGCACTAAACAGTTGTTTGATAATACCAATCACTTTACAAGAAATAATAGCGCGATTTTACGTAAGCTAAACATCAAGGGCAAGTAATTAAGTTATATAATAAAAGGGGCATTGCCCCCTACTAATTATTATTGTGCGTTAATAGATAAGGTAATTCCACTTGCTGAACTATAGCCTTTTAAATCTATGTACCATGTACCCGCTTGCGGGTTATCAATACGACAGGTTTCGGTATTGCCATTTTTAAAAGGTCTACATTGATATACAGACTCTGTTGATGGGCTTGCAAAGTTTAAGTACAAATCCGCATCTCCACTGCCGCCGGTCATATTAACCGTTAATGCTGAATATCCTGCATCAAGATCTTGTGTGTATCGAGCCCAATTGTTTGTTGTTACAGAAACATTATTTTCTACCCGATTGATTGGCTCAAGTTCACTACCTTCATTATAGCTACCAGTCAAAGAAACATTAGTAATCGCATCCCATGCTTGGACCATGACATAATAAACTCCCGTTTGAGCATTACTTATTTCACAACGCTCATTACTTGAAGACGTTGTGCTTTTACAGTCAAAACTAGTGAGTGTCGGCGCTGAATTAAACTTAACGTATAAATCGGCATCCCCCGTACCACCTGATGTAGCGAAGTTTAAATTAGTTGCATTACTGGGTACTTTTAATGTGTACACACGTTCCGCTTTTGCATTTTCAGTGATACCAGACACTGCAACACCATTTTGTAGTTCGTTATCGATTGGTGGTACTACATCGCCTGCATTTTTTGCCATTTCAGATGCATAACTCACAGCTAATTTTGCAAATTTACTCGCATGATCAGCGTCAAAGTTAGTGTCGTTAACAGTGTGAATTAATCGATTTATATCGGCCATTTTTGATTCAAATGGCATCGATGCTGTAAACCCCTGTTGATACCAAGATGCGTGATCCGAACATCCATATCCACATTGATCAAAACCGTAGCTAATAGAAGGCAAATAAGTATCAATAAGCTGACCCAAAAATTGATTTTGAGCATTGGTCGTGTAATCAGTCATCATCACAATGTCTTCATTGCTGCCGTTGTTGCCCGTCATATCAAACTGCACCATACCTACAACATTTTTGCCTTGTGATTTATATGCAGAGGCAATCGCCTTTGACCCTCTTAAACCCACCTCTTCAGCTGCAAACCCCATTATATGAATTGTTCTTTGTGGCTTGTAGTTATTATCGACAATTGCTCTTAGCACTTCTGATAATACAGCAATACCTGAGGCATTATCATCCGCACCTGGAGAGCGTCCATTTGTTGGATTTGATTGGTTAATCGAATCTAAATGTCCACCTATAACAACAATCTCATCCGCTTTTTCATCCCCAGGTATTGTGACTATAATTGAAGATTGCGCCCAACTATGTGTAAAGTATTCAACGCTAATATCACTGCGATTTGTGGCTAATTGTTGCCAATAGTTTTTTAGCCATTGTGATGCATCTATTCCTGTTTGAGCTGTATAGTAGCGGTTGTAGAAGTTGCTCATTGAATTAACAGTATTTGTTAAATTATTTGGGCTGACACTATTAATAAGTTGCTGCGTAGTTTGCGCGTTATCAATACTGTAGTTAAAAGCCAAAGTACTTTGATTTTGAACAGCAGCTAGTTGCTTCGTGTATTGCTTTGCTTCATCAAGCGATTCATGCGCTACAAAACCACCGCACCGGTGGTAATTATCATGCATAAATTCACTTAGGCCTGCTATATTTTCGGGCTTTACCTGCAAAAAATTAACCGTGTCTAATTCAGTTGTTTGCATACTTAATGATTCACGTGATTTGCTCACTGTTTTTTGAGTCTGCTGGTAATGCTTTGCTGCAATAGGATCTATTGTCACCCAAATTTTTTCGTTGTCTTGTGCATACAGTGATTGAACAATTAAGGTACTGGCGCTAACTAACGCGACATTTAGTAAATGTTTCATAAATTGATTCCTTTTAAATCGAGCTATATTCATAGAAAATGACATTACTAAGATAAAAAAGGGAGCGGACGCTCCCCTGGAATGAATTTAGTTCGCTTTAATGTCTAGCGTTACACCACTTGCAGTGCGAAAGCCTTGTAAATCGATATGCCAAGTTCCTGCTTGTGGATTATCAATAGTACAACTTTCGTTATTGCCATTTTTATAAGGGCGACAAACGTAAGCATTTGTACCCGACTCTGTTCCAAAGTTTACATATAAATCAGCGTCACCACTGCCTCCAGCAATTGAAACATTAAGTGAGCTGTAGCCTGCACTCAAATTTTGAGTAAATCGTGTCCAGTTTCCAGCATTGACACTCACATTTTCTTCAGTTCGATTGATTGGTGTTGTGCCACCCGTATCGCCATCAAAACTGCCAAGTAACGAGACTCCTGAAATTTGATCCCAAGCCTCAACCATTACATAATAAGTACCCGCTTGAGCATTACTAATAGAGCAGCTTTCGTTACTGGTTGAAGTTGTGCTTTTGCAATCAAAGCTAGTAAGCGTTGGCTTAGTCGCAAATTGTACATATAAATCAGCATCACCTGTTCCACCTGACGTGGTAAATGCTAAATTACTCGCACCTGCAGGAACATCCAGTGTAAAGAATATTTGCTGTTTCGCTGAGCCACTGATGTCAGGACGAGGTACGCCATTCGAGAGTGCTTCGTCTTCAATTGGAGGCACTGAATCACATGAACTTCCAGCACTCAAACTAGAGGTAACACCAACAGCACTTAATGCCGCTTTTACGTCATTTGGCTCATAATTTAAGTCGCAGGCTGCATCCATAACCCCATTACCGGCAAGATCCCAGTTTGTACTTGCTGTCCAATATTGTTGATTTGCACGCGCCATGACTAAAAATGCTTTTTTCGTATCCCAACCAGGTGTTGTTGCTAAATTATAAAACGCTTTATTAAATACTCCTGAGCTATGATGTACATCCATTCCTGAAGAATAACTACTTTGATTGTCTATTGAGCGCCCATCTTGTGTCGGATTGTTCATATAGCGCAATGCACCATTGCCCTTGAATATCTCTTTTCCGACTAGCCAATCATTACTGCCTTTCATGTAAAATTCAGCAGCTTCACCCGCCATGTCAGAAAAAGCCTCGTTTAAGCCGCCTGATTTTCCACTATAAACTAAGCCAGAGTTTTGCTCAGTAAAGCCATGGCTCACCTCATGAGCAGACACATCTAAGCTCACCAATGGATAGAACGTATTTAGACCATCGCCAAATGTCATTGCACGACCATCCCAAAATGCATTCTCATAGTTACTGCTATAATGCACTCGCATTTGTAGTTGAAATGAAAGTGGCGGCGAGCCGATCCAATCGTTGTACATGTTAAAAATTACGTTGCCAAAGAAGTGTGCGTCATTAAGTGGTGAATATGCACCGTTGATTTCTTTAAACGTATTTTCAGGGCAAGTAAATGAATATGCACTTGTACCACTTGTGCCACCATTCAAATTAATGGTTTTTACATTGCTATTATTCATTGTGCAGTTATTACCAGACTGCGTAACATCTAGGCTGGCAAAATCAGTACCATAAATATATTTGCCCGTTTTTAAATTACCGCCGGGGCCTGTTGCATCTGCATGTTGAAGGTTGTCTAAGCTAAATAGTAGCTCACCTGAGTTCGCATCAATGATTTGATATGGACGAGATGGATTACTTCCATAAGTAACATAAGATACTTCATAAACAAGATGCGCCTTACCTTGCTCATCAACCCAAATTGCTAATTGCGATTTCTCGTCATGCTTTTCTAAACCGACAGATTGAAGCGCCTGAGGAGATTTTTGTAATCCCTTAGCTACCGCTAACTGTTTATTTATCTTTGGGATTACCGTGTTTATATCACTTGAAATGTCATATACCGCAGCACCGTGAGCATGTTTAAACTGCCCGTTGCTGTTAAAGGTTAAACTCACCCTGTCACCTATAACAGGTAGGCCATTGTATACTTGCTGAAATAATCGAGTTGTGTCGCCGTTATTACTTTTTATTTCTTTAATTACAACTAATTTGTTCCCAGCCTCTAAGCCAACTAATTGATCTGGGGTCGCTGTTGATGCAGACAACGTATTATTAGTATTTACGTGTTCATTTAGGTATTTCTTATTTGCGGCTACTGCGCTTGATGCTTGCATTAGTGTAAAAGCAGCAAGAGTTGCAATTGTTATTTTTGATAATTTCACGTTTACGCTCCATTAGATTATTTAGTTTTAATGTACTTTGTTAATCGGCACTACCTGTTCCCGATTAAGGATCAGCCTAGGTTACAAATAACACAAATGAAAATGAAACAAATAATTTACAATTAAAGTATGAGATAATAAATTAAGTTATTTATATTCAATATATTGGTATAATAAAGGTAAGAAAAAACAAACCAATATGTAACAACATGTACACATAAGTTTACTTTTTGTTTTATTTTTAAACATTTAATTAACAATTAAATTACATTTAAACTAAATATACACATTAAAAAAGGCCCTATCTGGGCCTCTTTACTTTAATTACGGGATCTTCATTAGGCCCATGTATCTAAATGTGGGGGGTCGTCGTCATCAGCGCTAGTCTTTGTTTTTTTTGTTTGATCGTCGAGGGTATTGAGCTTTTTCTTTTTTTGTAGCTCACGCTTTTTTTTATTTTCTAGCTCAACTTTTTCAGCTGCGGCTCCACTTTGTACACCCGCAATATGAAATGCCCCTTTAGATTCAACAGCTAAACGAGTGATAGTTCCTAAGTAAGGGATCATGATGTCCATACGTACTTCCTTATTTAACTGTTTGACTAATAAACAATTACATTATTAAAACTACATGTATTATCTTCTATAGTATCGACAGTTATAAGATATACTTTAATTTAGCTAAATAAAACTTGCCATAATCAGGCTATTTATGTTTTTATAAATGCGAAATTTATTTAAACAGATAACAACTGAACGTTAACCAAATGACGGGCAGTTACATAGGATAAAAAATGCGCTTAAACCTGACAACAGTACATCATCACCACCATTCATCGGAATAACCTGTCAGGTCTTTCGCTGAGAGGTTATTCCTAAAAGGAACCTCTGGCGATTCAAATAACATTGATTCATTTTCGCCCTGAGGTTCCCTCGGGGTTTTTAGTTTTTAAATTAAAGGAAAATGAATAATGAACAACAGTAATCGTCTACGTATCGCCATCCAAAAAGGCGGCCGCCTATCTAAAGATTGTCAAGATCTGCTTAAACAGTTAGGTGTTAAACTCAACCTTCGTGAACAGCGCTTAATTGCACACTCAACTAATATGCCAATTGACGTGCTACGTGTGCGCGATGACGATATTCCGGGTTTAGTAATGGACGGTGTATGTGACTTAGGCATAGTTGGCGAAAACGTACTAGTAGAAGTGCAAGCAGAACGGATGCGCCAAGGTGTGCCAAGTGAAGTAACCAAACTTTCAAAACTAGACTTTGGTTACTGTCGTCTCGCACTTGCATGGCCACAAGAGCTTGGCGCTCGCGATAAGAGCTGGTTTGAAGGCAAACGTATTGCGACTACCTACCCAGAAATCTTAACTCAGTGGTTAAAGCGCGAAGGCATTAACGCAAGTACAGTAATGCTTACTGGCTCTGTTGAAGTAGCACCGCGTGCAGGTTTATCTGATGCAATTTGTGATTTGGTGTCTACTGGCGCAACACTTGAAGCTAACGGCTTAATTCAAGGTGATACAATTTTAGAATCAAACGCATGTTTAATTCAAAATAAAGACCTTCAAGACGCTGACAAACTAGCACTAATCAATAAGCTTATGCCGCGCCTACGTGGTGTTAGACAAGCTAAAGAAAGCAAATACATCATGCTACACGCACCAAAAAACAAACTTGATGAAATTTGTGAAATTTTACCTGGTTCTGGTCAACCTACTCTACTTGCCCTTGCTGGTAACGATGAATACGTAGCACTGCACATGGTAAGCAGCGAAACATTATTTTGGGAAACAATGGAGCAGTTAAAAGCCTTAGGCGCTAACTCTATTTTAGTTATGCCAATTGAAAAAATGATGGAGTAAGTGCCATGCTTCGTTGGAATGAGGAATCTTCACAAGTACAAACAGCGGCGCTAATGCGCCCTGCAGTTTCTGCCAGTGCCAAGGTTGAAGCTATATGCAAAACTATTTTAGCTAACGTAAAAGAGCAAGGCGATGAAGCCTTACTTAGCATGGCTAAAGAGTTTGATAATAGAGCTAATCCTCGCTTATGTGTTCCGCTTGATGAAATTAACGCATCTGAGCAAGCACTAAGTGCAGAGCTTAAATACGCAATTGACACCGCTTATGCAAATGTTAAACGTTTTCACGAAGCGCAGTTGCCAAAAGATATTAAGTTATCAACCCAACCAGGCGTTGTATGTGAACTGAAATATCAAGCCATCGAAGCAGTCGGTATTTATGTACCCGGTGGCAGTGCTCCACTGCCATCGTCGGTTATTATGCAGGGTGTATTAGCGCAGTTAAGCGGCGCAAAAACCGTTGTACTTGCTACACCAGTACAAGGTGATAAAGCGATTAACCCTGCTATTTTATATGCAGCTAGGTTATGTGGCATTACTACGTTAATAGAAAGTGGTGGCGCAGGCGCAATTGCAGCAATGGCGTATGGCACCGAATCGGTTCCTAAAGTGAACAAAATATTTGGTCCAGGTAATAGCTTTGTAACAATGGCTAAACAGCTCGTTGCGCAAACTATTCCAGGTATGGCCATTGATATGCCAGCAGGTCCATCTGAAGTATTAGTTATTGCAGATGAACGTGCGAACCCAGAATTTATAGCCGCCGATTTACTCTCACAAGCAGAGCACGGCGCAGATTCGCAAGTTATTTTATTATGTAACAGCGAAAGTATAATAGAACAAACACAGCAGGCACTTACACGCCAGTTGGCTAATTTGAGCCGCAAAGCAACAGCCGAGCAAGCGCTCGCTAATTCATCGCTTATTTTGGTTGATTCAGTTGAGCAAGCATTTGAAGTATCGGCGCAATACGGCCCAGAGCACTTAATTTTACAATTAGCTGATGCAACTCCTTACCTAGATAAAGTTAAAAATGCAGGCTCAGTATTTGTAGGTGACTACACGCCAGAATCTGCAGGTGATTACGCATCGGGTACTAACCACGTGTTACCAACATATGGTTACAGTGCAACTTACTCGAGTTTAAACTTGCTTGATTTTTTCCGTACATACACAGTGCAAACAATTACTAAAAGTGGTTTAACGCAACTTTCAAAAGCAATTTTACCACTTGCAGACGCAGAAGGCCTTGATGCCCACGCTAATGCGGTTTCAATTCGTTTAGAGGCAATTAAAAATGAGCAATGAGAGCGCACAAGCGTCTAGCTTATTACCTAAAAATATTGCAGCCCTCGCTGCATACAGCTCTGCAAAAAGTGAAAAGCTAACCGGTACTACGTGGCTAAATGCTAACGAAAGCCCGTATGCTAAAAACCTTGAACTGAGTATTGAGGATTTAAATCGCTACCCTGATCCACAACCGCAACTGGTGATTGACCGCTACGCAGCTTATACAGAGCTTAAAAGCGAAAATGTATTAATGACGCGCGGCGCAGATGAAGGCATTGAGCTTTTAGTACGCACTTATTGCGAACCTGCAAAAGACAGCATTGCGTTATTTTTACCAACCTACGGTATGTACAAAGTAACGGCTGATACTCATAACGTTGCTATTAATAGCCTAACGCAAGCGCTATTACTTGATGGTAGTGTGGATGAAATAGTTGCAGCTGTTGGCAGCTCAAAATTGGTATTTATTTGTAACCCAAATAATCCAACGGGTAGCTTAACGCCTCTTGATAAAGTAAAAGCAATTGCAACAGCCCTTGCGGGTAAAGCCTTAGTAATTGTTGATGAAGCCTATATAGAGTTTTGCCCAGAGCAAAGCGCCACTAAACTTATTAATGAGTTTAGTAATGTAGTGGTTTTGCGTACGCTTTCTAAAGCCTTTGCGCTGGCAGGGCTCAGAACGGGCTTTACCCTTGCACAAGAGAGCGTACTAGCGCCAATTCGTAAAGTCATTGCGCCGTATCCGGTATCGGGCGTTGTAGCTAGTATTGCAGCGCAAGCAATTGCACCCGATGCAATTACATCAATGCGCCGCCAAGTTACTATTTTAAATAGCTTAAAAGCTAAGTTGGTAGATTGGCTAAACGCCTCTCCTGCTGCATTAAAAATTCTCACTGGTGAAGGTAACTTTGTTACTTTAAAATTAGCTGATAAAAACTACTTTAAAATTGCACTTGAGCAAGGTTTGGTTATGCGCGCTTTTACACTATACGGTGAAGACGACTGGCTACGAATTTCAATTGGCAGTGAACAAGAACTTGAACAAGTAAAAATTTGGTTAGATGGCTTACAAACGCCGGCTACCGCAGCATCTTTAGCAGGAAACGAAGTATCATGAGTAACCCCTATTTATTTATAGACCGCGACGGCACTATTATTGAAGAGCCAATTACCGACAAACAGGTAGATAGCCTTGAAAAGCTAGCATTTTTACCTGGTGTTATCCCTGCGTTATTACAATTACAAGCCGCAGGTTACCGTTTAGTAATGGTATCGAATCAAGATGGTTTAGGCACAGACAGCTTTCCTACTGCTGATTTTGACATAGCACAAGACAAAATGATGGACATAATGCAAAGCCAAGGCATTAGCTTTGAGACCGTATTAATTTGCCCACACTTTGACGAGCAAAATTGTGATTGCCGTAAACCTAAAACGGGCTTACTTACCGAGCTTATGCGCTCTGGCAAAGTAGACTTAGCGCGCTCTTTTGTTATTGGCGATCGCCAGACCGATATTGGTCTTGCTCAAAACTTATGTTGTGAAGGTATTTTATACGACGGTGATTGGAGTGCGATAGTGACAAAATTGACCACCGCAAACCGCGAAGGTCGTGTTACACGCAACACCAAAGAAACCCAAATTGATGTAGCCATAAACTTAGATCAAACTAAAAATGGCAGCATAGACACCGGACTTGGCTTTTTTGATCACATGCTTGATCAAATTCGCACCCACGCAAACATTGGTTTAAATATTAAAGCCAAAGGCGATTTACACATAGACGAGCACCACCTTGTTGAAGACATTGGTATTGCTCTTGGTGTTGCACTTAAACAAGCGCTTGGCACTAAATCGCAAATTGCACGCTATGGTTTTGCGCTTCCTATGGACGAGTGTAAAGCTGAAGCACAAATTGATTTATCGGGCCGTGCATCATTTGTATTAAACGCTAACTTTAGTCGCGAAAAAGCAGGCGATTTAGACGTGCAAATGGTTGAGCACTTTTTCAAAAGCTTAAGTGATAACGCCGCCATTAGCCTTATTTTATCGGTAAGCGATGGTAACTGTCATCACCAAGTTGAAGGTTTATTTAAAGCGTTTTCACGTGCTCTTCGTATGGCAGTAGCACAAGACACAACCCAACAAACAGCCAGCTCTAAGGGATGTTTATGATTGCCATAATTAATACCGGTTGTGCCAATATAAATTCAGTACGCTTTGCGTTTGAACGCTTAGGGCAAACGCCAACAGTAATTACATCACCAGAGCAATTAGCGGGTTTTGAGCGCGCTATATTGCCAGGTGTAGGTCATGCGTCGGTTGCTATGAAACGCCTAGTAGATAACGGCTGGCAACAAGCTATAAACGAATACCAGCGCCCACTGATGGGAATTTGTTTAGGTATGCAGTTACTGTGCGAAAGCACCGAAGAAGGTAACGTACAGTGCCTAGGTAAAATACCAGGGCAAGTAAAAGCGCTTGATGTAGGCAATTTAACGTCGCCGCATATGGGTTGGAATAACTTGAGCGTTAATAAAGAACATGCATTAACTAAAGGGCTAACGCTTGATGAGCAAGTTTATTTTGTTCATAGCTTTGCGCACACCGTAAACGACGCCACACTAGTGAGCGGCGAGTACGGTCAAACCTTTTCAGCCATTGTTGCCAAAGACAATTACGCGGGCATGCAATTTCACCCAGAGCGCAGCGCAAAAGTTGGCGCACGTTTATTACAAAATTTTGTTGATTGGCAGTTATAAGCTGCCCATTAACTAACAAAAAAGAGATTATTTGTGATTATTCCAGCATTAGACGTATTACAAAATCAAATTGTGCGCTTGTACCAAGGTAAATACGACACAGCACAGTTTTACCCTTTCGAACTTGGCGCGCGTTTAAAAGAATACGCCGACAGCGGCGCAGCTAAACTACACCTTGTTGATTTAGAAGGTGCACGCGATCCAAGTAAAAAGCAGTGGAAACATATTCAAGCTGCAACCAAAGCACTTAACGTACCGTACCAAGTGGGCGGCGGTATTCGCTCAGAGCAAGATGTAAGTGATTGGCTAAAAGCCGGTGCAAACCAAGTTGTTATTGGTTCAATGGCAGTAGAAAAACGCGAACAAGTAAAAGCCTGGATTGAGCAATTTGGCGCAGAGCACTTTGTAATTGCCCTTGATGTAAATAAAACAGCCACGGGCTGGGCACCTGCTACGCACGGTTGGTTAAGTGAATCTGAGTTTGGTTTACTTGAGCTGGTAGATTTTTATGTAGGCTTAGGTGTTATCGATTTTTTATGCACGGACATCAGTAAAGATGGCACTATGACGGGCCCATCGTTTGAATTATATGAAGATTTAACTCGCCATAACAGCACAATTAAAGTGCAAGCCTCAGGGGGCGTAAGCTCACTAGATGACATTAAAAAGCTTAAAGAGCTAGGTGTTGGCGGCGTTATTTTAGGTAAATCATTGCTTGATGGCGCATTTAGCGTTGAGGAGGCACTGGCATGTTATCAAAACGCATAATCCCGTGTTTAGACGTTAAAGACGGCCAAGTAGTTAAAGGCGTTAAGTTTAAAGGTCATGAAGTTGTTGGCGATATTTTAACAATGGCTAAAGCCTACAGCGAAGCTGGCGCCGATGAACTGGTTTTTTACGAAATCAGTGCAAGCGTTGAAAAACGCCTACTTGATGTAAATTGGGTAGAAAGTATTGCACGAAATATCGATATTCCATTTTGTGTAGCGGGCGGTATTAAATCAGTGGCTGATGCAGCGCGGGTACTTGAGCGCGGCGCTGACAAAATAAGCATTAACAGCCCTGCTATTGCGCGCCCTGAACTTATTAAAGAATTACACGATGAGTTTGGTAAGCAATGTGTTGTAGTCGGCATTGACAGCTTTTTTGATGAAATTACCGGCGAGTATTTAGTGTATCAATTAACCGGCGATCCTAATGCATCAAGCCGTACGCGCTATAAAACACAAGAATGGGTTAAACGCGTACAAGACCTAGGCGCAGGCGAAATTGTATTAAACTGTATGAACCAAGATGGCGTTCGTAACGGTTACGACAACGAGCAACTAAGTAAAATTCGCGAGCTGTGTGACATTCCTTTAATCGCCTCTGGCGGTGCGGGTAGTATGCAAGATTTTGTTGATGTATTTAAACAAAGCAAAGTAGATGGTGCATTAGCCGCCAGCGTTTTTCATAAAAATGTGATTAACATTGGCGAACTAAAACAATTTTTAACAGATAACCAAGTGGCAGCAAGATTATGCAAGTAACACAACAAAACCAAGCTCAGGTCGATTTCGCTAAAAGTGACATGATCCCTGCTATTATTCAAGATGCCCGCTCGGGTGTTATTTTAATGCAAGGCTTTATGAACAGCGAAGCACTCGCTGTTACGCTTGATACCAATAAGGTAACGTTTTACTCGCGTTCAAAATCGCGTTTATGGACCAAAGGCGAGTCATCAGAAAACTACTTAAATGTAGTATCTGTTCATACCGATTGCGACTACGATTCAATTTTAGTCCTTGCCAACCCAGAAGGCCCAACGTGCCACTTAGGCACACAAAGCTGTTTTGGTGATGATGCAAAACCAAGTTTAAGCTTTTTAGCACAATTAGAAGATGTGATTGTTGCGCGTAAAAATGACGACCCTGAAAAAAGCTACACAGCCTCATTATTTGCAAAAGACTTAAGCCGTAGTTGTCAAAAAGTAGGTGAAGAAGGCGTAGAAGTTGCCCTTGCCGCTATGAAACACGATAACGATGAGCTAACTAATGAGTCTGCTGATTTAATTTATCACCTTACTGTATTGCTACAACGCCAAGGCTTAGCCCTTGAAGATGTAGTTAAATGCTTACAAGGTCGCCATAAATAATTTCAACAAAATAAAGACGAGTTTTAAAGATCTTAGCAAGCTCTTTAAGCTCGTTTTTATAAAATAAATTTTGGTTAGTTAGCACCAATTTCAATCGTCATGGTATTTTCATCTGCTTGGCCAACCAGATAAAAGGAGTACGCTTTCCATTTTTCATCAGAGCGTAATGTATTAGCAATAGTCATCGCCTGCTCTATAGAATCAGCCTCCGTAGCAGACAATTGTAGCTGGCATAATGATGCTCTACATTCCACATTTTTTAGTTTTAGAGCGGCCAGTTGTTCGTTAGCAGAAAAGAAGTCATACAATTGGTATGTAAAGTCATCCGCCCATTCATAGTTTACTTCTTGTTTGTCAAAGGGGATATACGTTTGGGACACACTGGTTTCTAAATTCTCTTTGGATACATCCGCTTTTTTTAAGACTTGCGCATGCGTTAGAGGCCTGCGTTGATCAGTACTAGGATCGTTAGACAGTTGTACCTTATTCACTTTTTCTTGTTTAATTAAATCAACTTGGCAATTTTCAGATACTGAGTTATTTGCACTCAACGTCGCATTACTATCATGTTCTATATGGTCGCATTTAGCCAAAAGGTATACTAATGTAGACACTATAAATACAATTAAAACTATATATTTCATTTTCAAATCCTATTTTTGAATTACATCATTATCATTGGGTACAATTAATTTGATAAAGCATTAATTTGCTAAGTTGTTCAAATGTTTATCTCATTTGGTATACTATACAGATAAATCTTATTTGCTACTGTGAACTATGAAAAACTATATTACTCCTCTTATTATCGCGTTTATTTTAGCGGGCTGTACCAGCAAAACTAATCAAACACCTACAACTGCAAAGCCTTTAAAAATCACAGTAACACTCGATGAATGCAGCACCATAAATAACCTAATAAATGGTTATAAATCTGGTTTTGATTCAATAAAAACAGATAAAGTTAATAACCCGTTTACTAATCAATGGCGTACTAATATTCATATTATTGGAGCAACCTGTACGGTTACTTTAAATAAATCAGAGCAAGCAAGTTACCAGTGCCAAACGCAAGTTAAAACACAAACGCAAACAGTAAAATCTCATCAAAAACTGGCTAAGCAATTGCGCCAATGTTTAACAAAAACAGGCTGGTTTGAAAGCCAAAAAGAAACAGCAAGTTCAATTTACAGCACCTTTGTACTTGATACTAAAACCCCAGTCATTACACTCTCTACCAATCAAGAAGGTAGTGGGTTCACTACTCGTTTTGAAATTGCACCACCGTTAGGGCTTTAATAATGCGCCAATTAAATCAAAACAAAAAGCCATCTAAATTTAAAACCGATTGCTTAGGAATATGTGAGCGCCGCAGCGGTTACTGCACCGGTTGTGGGCGTACTAACGAAGAAATTTTTGATTGGATAATATTATCTGAAGATGAAAAAAAGATAATTTTAGAAACACCACGAGCTGATTCAAAATAGTTAATCTGAACTCTGGTTAAGAGATTTACTAACATATTGAACTATGGTGATATTTAATTCGTTAAATTGATCAAAGATTTATGCAGTTTGGTACTACTCATTATTAAATTGAGGCTCAAAAATCTGAGCCTCATTACGCTATGTATTTATAGTAATCTTAGTAACTGCGAACCTGGTATACCAGTTTGTGGTAATAACGCGGGGGTAACTGCAAATACTTCTGGAATTTTACTTTTAATTTCATCCATCTTTTTACGGTTATTTTGTTTATCATAAACATAATATTTAAGGATATTTCCGTATACATCGTCTTTTGCATCAACCTGCTCTAGGGTTTTTAATGCCTTATCGTAATCAGCAAGGTAAATGTATGCCAGTGCTAAGTTATCAGCAGAGCCAACATGTAGCTTACCTTCAAGCTGTTTTGATAAATCTTCAAGCTCTGCAACAGCAAGCTCATAACGCCCTAACTGTATATAGGCCGTTGCTAATGAATTTTTTAAAAAGTAAGGCGGGTTACTGCCCGGCTCGTACCATTTTTCGTAAGCACTCAGTATGTCTTCATATTGCTCAAGTTTAGAGTAAACGTGATTTAGCAACCTAAAGCTTTGTAGTTTGATTTCAGTTTCTTCAAAACCGTTTAGTTTATCTCTATTTAAGTGCCAATCTTGAATGCCTTGCGCAGCTTGGTTTAACAGTTCAGGGTTATCACTTTTTGCCCCAGCAGCATTTTTTAAAAGCTGTGCAAGTTGTTGTTTATATTCTTCACTTTTAACAGAGACTTGCTCAGCATTATTACTTCTTTGTTTGCTACCTGTATTACCATCTACAATTTGCGCTGCAGCTAAAGCACTAAAAGACATTGCCGCCGCGACCATTACTAAATATTTACTTTTCATAGTTTTTTCCTTGTTTAACATTTTAATCCTTTGAATATTAAAGCTCTTAGAATGAGCAATATTCAAAAGTGGGGGGGTAAAAAAGTTATGCGAGCTTATAGCACTTTGCTCTTGTAGTAATAAACTGGCTAAATCCAATTGGTATTTACCTTTTAGCTTTTGCATACACAACTCATCACAGCTAAGTTCGAGTTGCTCTCGTGCTAAACCTGTTAACTTTAAGCAAATAGGATTCCACCAAAAAACGCTTTCTATAAAACAAATAAGCCACATCCAATAAATATCGCCTTGTTGTAAATGAGTTACCTCGTGCTGAATGACTGAATCTAATTCTTCACGGTTTGTCATCGTCGACTCTAACCAAATAACAGGCTTTATTAACCCAGTAGCAAAAGCAGGTTCTGTATGGGTTGTTAGTCTAATTGGGTACTGATTGTTAATGTGTTTAAGCTCAGGACTTGGCTTTGAGTTGATGTATAAATTTTTTATAAGCTTTACATATAAGCCCATGCGTAATAAAAACAAACCAAAACCAGTTAAAACTAAAAACATAAAAACATTACTAAGTAATGGCAATAAATCCCATATACTCATATCACTTTGTAATTCATCCTTAGTTGCTACTTGTTCAGCGTTTGGTATTAATGCTTTAACATCAGGAATCAATTGCGCCACATTGAATGTGTAACGATTTTCTCCTTCAAATAACGGTAACTGGGAAAAGTATTGCCAAGGAACAAACCAACATGCCAAAGCAGTCATTAAAATGTAAAAGTTTAATCGTGCTGGGGCATTTTTTAGTCCTTTTACTGTCAGCAAAATACATAAGCTAATAAGTGTGCAAGTTAGTAAATAATCCGTCATTACCCTCTCCTTTAATCTAACTTCTTATTTTTTAAAAGCGTTTGTAAATATTCAATATCTTCATCATTTAGCTTTTCTTCTTTTATAAAGTGAGCAATTAAACTACGAGAATTGCCTTTAAAAAATCGTTGCATAAAACTGGGCATAGCTTGCTCCGATAATGTGTCTTGAGTCACGATTGTTCTAAAAACAATAGCTCGCCCTTCATGTCCACAGCGCTCAATTGCTCCTTTGTGTTCTAGCCTATCTACAATAGTTTTGACTGTTGTATAGGCTACTTTTTTATCTTTTTGCTTATCAGCTAAAAGCACTTTATGTAGTTGACTCGCGGTACAGGGTTCTTGCTGCCAGAGCAGCTGCATAATATCCATTTCAAAATCACTAAGTTTCATTGTCGCTCCTATTACTACACTTGTAGTGGTACTGTTACAAATGTAGTAGTAAGTGTTCTTAGTGTCAATATAAAATTGTAATATCAATTAAAAAAAATGGCAGAAATACAAAAGTATTTGGAAGGTTTTATAAAAAAGGTATATAAAATAAAGAGGTATAGTTATTTATTGATTTTAGGAAAACATAAAAAACGATAGTTTATTTTCAACTAACGCTTTTTATGCTTTAAAGTTTTTTATGAAAGGTAGTGAGGTAACTATGCTTTATCGATCGCTTGGCTTACATCGGCAATTATATCTGCAATGTTTTCAATACCAACCGACAAACGAATTAAATCGCGACTTACACCCGCATTAGCAAGTTCTTCATTATTTAATTGACGGTGTGTGGTTGATGCAGGATGGCACGCAAGCGACTTGGCATCGCCAATATTAACTAAGCGTAAAATCATATTTAGCGCATCAATAAAACGAGTACCAGCCTCTAGGCCACCAACAATACCAAAGCTTAAAATACCGGATGCTTTACTACTGGTAATTTTTTGACTCATTTCGTTATACGGGCTTGATTTAAGCCCTGCGTAATTAACCCAAAGCACTTTTGGATGATTTTCTAAATACTCAGCCAGATGCTGTGCATTTTCGCAGTGGCGATCCATTCTTAAGCCTAAGGTTTCAAGGCCGATTAAAATGTCAGAGGCGTTTTTAGGGGCAAGCGCTGCACCGGTATTTCTAAGTGGTACAACGCGGCAACGACCAATAAACGCCGCCTCAGCAAACGCATCGGTATACACTACATTATGATACGACGGATCGGGCTCGTTCATCATTGCAAAACGCGTAGCATTCGCTTTCCAATCAAATTTTCCTGAGTCGACAATCATGCCGCCAATGGCAGTACCGTGACCGTTTATATACTTTGTAAGTGAGTGAACCACTATATCGGCGCCTAGCTCAAATAGGCGACATAAATACGGCGTAGCCACGGTATTATCAACTATAAGCGGCACACCTTTGCTGTGTGCAATACGTGCTAAACGCTCAATATCAACAATATTACCTGCAGGATTACCAATAGATTCACAAAAAACAGCGCGGGTGTTGTCGTCAATCGCATTATCGAACGCGGTAAAGTCATCAGCTTTAATCATGCGTGCTTCAATACCTTGCCTAGGTAAGGTATGCGCAAATAGGTTATACGTGCCACCATATACTTGGCTGGTGCTCACAATATTAGTACCTACTTCACACAAACATTGAATAGCATAGGTAATCGCCGCCATCCCAGAGGCAACAGCTAACCCACCTATGCCGCCTTCCATCGCCGCAATACGCTGCTCAAGTACCGCATTGGTCGGATTCATTATGCGGGTATAAATATTACCCGGCACTTTTAAATCAAATAAATCAGCGCCATGCTGCGTGTTATCAAATGTATAAGAAGAAGTGTGATAGATAGGCACGGCTGCCGATTTGGTCGTAGCCTCAGATTCGTAACCGTGGTGAAGTGCTAGTGATTCTAATTTCATAATTATTTCCTTCAATTAATTTACTACTAAGCTAGCACTTCTTGGTTACAAAATGCACATGAAATATATTAAAGGGTGTTGAGGTGATTTGATTTAAGCTAAAGGTGGCTAGGCGCAAATACCGGACTTCTTTGCTAACTTGGTTTTTGTGTATTTTTCATCATTTCTAAATATCGCCCTTCAATGAATTTTTTTTCTTTTGTAAGGTGCTTCAGTGCATACTGCGTTTTTTCTAGCTCTTGCTTAAGAGTGTCTAATTCCTCACTACTTTCAGGCCCGTCAGTTTGTAACTGCAATTGCTGTAGTAGCTGATCTTGCTCTGCAATTTGTCTTTTATATTCGTTTAAAGTGTTAAGTAGCTTAGTTTGATCTTGCGTTGAAGATACATCTACGTTTAGTGTTTTATCACTATTTTCGCTCGCTTTTTTAAGCGCTTTATAATCTGCTTGTAACTGCTCTTTTTCTTCTTGAAGCACAGTCACTGCATCATATTGTGCATAGAGTTTTTGACGAGTTACTTTTAATTTTTCGACACTTTTGTCGAGATCCCCTTTAAGTTTGCGTATTAAGTTATGCGAACGTCTTAATTTATTATTAAGCTCATCGATTAGCTGTTGTTCTTTTTCAGTAACATGATCTTTGGTTGATGAAGTAACCTCAGTTAATTGTTGCTGTAACAGTATTTGTAAATTAACTAACTCAGCAATTGTCTTTCGATTATCGTTAACATAGCTCATTGCATTGTCAACAGATTCCCTACACATAGCTAACGTAGCATCATCCATCCCCCCTGTACTTTTAACCATGCTAAGCGCAAACGACCTAAACTCTCTGAGTATCAATAAAAGAATATAAAACCAAGCAGCTAAAATAAGTAGCCCAAAGTTTATAGCAATATATTGATAAACCTCAGGAGGAAATACGACGTATGGCATTATTTAATTATCTTAAATTAAGTGTCAATTTACTAGAGTTTAGCGCTGTCAAAATAATATGCCATAATAACAACAACATTTAAAAAAAAGTAACGTGCGTGAAAATACTTATCGTTGATGATAGTCAAGCAACACTCGCAATAGTACGCCGGGGGTTGGAAAAATTTGGCTATCGAAAGTTATTAATAGAGAAAGCCAACAATGCTAAATCTGCGTTGACACTTATTGGCAGCTGGCATCCAGATATTGTTCTCACAGATTGGCATATGCCTGAAATGTCAGGAGTGATGTTATTGCGTGCTATTAAGCAACGACAACTTAATATAATAGTCGCGATGCTCACCACAGTTGACGAAAAGTCTAAAATTGAAGAAGCTATTAGCTTTGGTGCAACCTTTGTGTTGTCAAAACCTTTCACCGACGCGCAACTACACGATAAATTATTGCCTTTAGTACAGCTTGTAGAAAATAACGAAATAATCCCCGATGAAATTGAATTAAACAGTGATTTAGCTTTACCAAAACTTTCGCAATTAGAACGCCTATTTCATAAACATATTAGTCCGTCTTTAATAGTCAACACTATACAACCACAAGTATTCAATGAGTCTAAAGTTCCTTGTGTAATGGCCGTTTATGAGGATCCAAAAAGTCAAAAAGTGCGTGCCATTGCCATACTTGATATTTATGCAGCCTGTGTAATGGCTGGCGGATATAATACCTTGTCTACTGGCGATATCAGTAACTTAATAATATCGGGCGCAGTATCGAATGCGGCATTATCTGCATGTAAAAAGGCACTTAGCGAAACTGCTTTTGCCTTTTTAGACAAACGAACGCGAGTTAGTTTACAAATTAAAACCGTCAAAGTTATTACAACACCTTTTCACAAACTCACTTTGCTATATAAAACTCCTGCAGAAAAGCGAATTGATTTTAGTTGCCAGCTTGAGGGGATGGCACAAGGTAAAATCATGTTGGTTGGTATTTAATTTTTTATTTAGATGACCGTTATATTATAAAAAGTATCAAGCATGTAATAGACCATAAATTGTGTAAATCAAAATCAGCGACTTATCCTTACCAAAGAAGCTAAAACTTTAAACGTTACGCCATGTTATGTTTCTTTAAAAGCGAAGCGTCTCTTTGCCCTCTTTGTGAATTAATCACTAATAATATTTACGATAAAAAAGGCGCTTCCATTACAGTAAGCGCCTCTTTTCTTATCTCACTGATTACTTATTTTACTATTTTCATTTCGTCTAATAAGTTTTGTGCATTATCTACTTTATCCATTACCCACAGCATGTAGCGCGAATCAACGTGGATTGAGCGATTAAGCTCAGGGTTGTAATCCCAATCACCAATAATACTTTCGTACACACCATCAAACAGTAAGCCAACAAGTTCTGCTTTGCCGTTAAGTGTAGGTGAACCTGAGTTACCACCGGTAGTGTCTACATTTGATAAAAAGTTAACTGGCACTGTATTCATGCCACCCGTGTAATCACCAAATAGTTTTGCTTTAATTTGCTCTTGTAACTTTTTAGGTGCATTAAATGGATCAACATCGGTGTTTTTAGCAAGTAACCCTTCAAGCGATGTAAACGGCGTTGCTACCAATCCATCTTGAGGTGAATAGCCGCCTACGGTGCCATAGGTTACACGTAGTGTGCTGTTGGCATCGGCGTATACAGGTTTGTTTTTAGCTTTGTTAAACGCAATGATTGCGCTCATTAGCTCTGGGCGAGCTGCTTGTAATTTACCTGCAAGTGCTTTTGATTTATCTTCCTCTGCTTTCATTACTTTAAATATTGCTTTAGCGTACTGCACAAATGGGTCTTGGCTTTGATTTAGCTGGCTAAACGATTGTTCAAATAATGAACTGCGAACAGTGGCATTATCAAGTCTCGACTGCTCATACATGCTATCAAGTAACGCGCTTTGAGTTGCTTTATCAAACCCATTTTGTACGTTAAATACATTATCAACGTCGCTAAAACGCTCTTCTTTTGGAAGTGCTGCATATAGCTCTAAAAAGTGCAGTAAAATAGCTTTATCTACTTTGCTATCATAACGGCGCGTCATACGCTCAAGGCCCGCTTTAATGCGGGGCAAGTCACGTTCTTGATAACCCGATTCACGTTCGCTATTTGGCTTTTGCTTTTCGTAACCTAAGCGGTATAAACGTCGTGCTGTGCTGATCATTTGTGAGCGATGTACATAACCTAACATACGATCGCGTTCACTGTGCTCTTGTGATTGCGCAATTAGTTTAGATAGCTCACTTAGTACACTTCCGTATTGCTCTTTACGTGTACCATCGCTATTGATCCAATTAGTTAGTTCTTGTTCAAACTGTTTTTTACGCTCAAACATAGTGCCTTTTTTAAAGCTTTCGATCATCGAACCATAATTTTTAATGTAGTTATTGTAACCAGCTATGGTGCTTTCGTAAGCAATACGCGCTTTACTGCCGTCTTCTGAATTCTCTTCAATAAGCGACACGTATTTTGAATTATGTACACGTGCTTTTGGGTAGCTATTGTTAAATACATTATCAACTTCTGCGGCTATGCGGTAACGATTGGTACGCCCTGGATAGCCTGTAACCATAACAAAATCGCCCTCTTGTACGCCTTTAGCGCTTACACTTAAGTAAGAGTCTGGTACGTAAGGTACATTATCTACGTTATATTCTGCCGGTTTGCCGTCTTTGCCTACGTATGCACGGTAAAAACCAAAATCGCCTGTGTGGCGCGGCCACATCCAATTATCTATATCGCCACCGTACTTACCTACGCCCATAGCGGGTGTATATGCTAAGCGTACATCTTTAATTTCAAGTGACTTAATTAAGTAAAACTCCAAACCACCATGAAAAGAATACACATTACAACGGTAGCTTTCATCAGCTTCACACTGGGCTACTAAGGCTTTTTCGTTTTTTTCTAGTGCGTCGTAGCGTGCTTTTGCGCTTAATGTTTCAGTGCCTTTAATAACTTGGTCGGTGACATTGGTCACAGTTTCAGTCACGTATACGCGAGCACCCGGTGCAGCTGGTAAATCTTCAGCTGGCGTTTTGGCTAAAAAGCCGTTTTCTAGAATATTATTTTCAGGTGTTGAATTGTACTGAACTGAGCCATAAATACAGTGATGATTTGTCACCACTAATCCTTTTGGCGATACAAACGATGCCGTACAACCACCTAAACTAATAACTGCATTCATTGGAAATTCGGTTAATTTAGAAATTGAATCAACACTTATCTCCAACCCTTTGGCTTTTAAAATTGATTCTAATTCTGGAAGTTGATGTGGCTGCCACATGCCTTCATCGGCAACGACACTGCCCGAGATGGAAAGTGCAAATGTAGCTGCTAACGGAGCTATTAGGGGTTTTAAACGCATTACAGAGTCCTTTTTATTGTTTGTGCGGTAGTAACATAGCTACTTATTGAATAATTGAGCCATTACTACGATGGATAAATGACAAAGTGAAGGGAGCACACACTCCCTTACTTTAAATTAATGTATTTGAACTAAATTCAAATCACTTTTCGTCTTTTTTTACATCTGCGGGGTGTTCTACACCGATCCACGCTTTAAATAGCGCTTTTTGTTCAAGTGTAGCGTCTTTATTCGAAACTACTTTTTTTGGCTTATCAAAATCTTCTGACAAAACAATACTGGTCGTTGCTAATTCATCACGACGTATATAATCAATTGTTACTTTATCGCCGGCATTAAACATTTCTAGACTTGTTTTTAAGTCTTTACCTACTTGATGCTTATTTATTGCAACGATTTTATCAGCGATTGTTAAGCCCGCTTTCCATGCACTACCACCTCTGCGAACATGTGATAAAGTAAGTAGTTCGCCGCTTGATTTAGCTAAAGCGTCAATACTTGCTAATGCTTTTGCTTTTTCTGGGCGTTCTAGTTTAAGGCCTACTTTGTTAAGTAGTTCATCAAAATTTAAGTTTGCTGGAGCATCAACATTTTCTTTCCACCAAGTACTGTAATCGCGCCCAGTAAGATCGTTTAAAATTGTGAGTACATCTTGCTCTGTGAATCCTTCTGGCATTTTATGAGCGTTATAAAGTGCTTTGTGAACGTCGCGGTAGCTAATTTTACCTTGGCTTTTCTCTAACAAATCAATGTCTAATGCCATTGAAAGCAGTGAACCTTCAGAGTAAATGTTAGTGCCGTAATTACGCGCATGATCGCCACCTTGATTAATCCATTTATCAAAACTTGTTTCGCTTGCACTTTGCACTTCGCGACCCGGTGTTTGTAAATGACGATTAATCGTTTTAGTCATCACTTTAAAAAACTCATCCGTGGTTTCTATGCCAGAACGAACTAATAAATGATCTTCAAAGTAGCTTGTTGAACCCTCGGCTATCCACAATAATTTTGAATAGTTCATATTGGTATAATCGTAAGGAACCAATCCTTTAGGACGGTACGCTTTAACGTTCCACGTATGAATAAATTCGTGGGCGGCGGTGCTAATAAAGCCTAAGTAATCTTCACGTTTAGCAAAACGGTCACGTGGGCGTTGAATAATCGTTGAGTTTAAATGCTCTGTTGCACCGCCCGCTCCCGACGTTGCATGTACCATAAATACATAACGCTCATACGGATAGCTATCCCAAATTACGTTACCTGTCGCGACGAGCTTTTTAAGATCGCTAAGCATAAGATCTATATCGTAATTACCGTTGCCCCACACCACTAAGTCATACTCTCGTCCGTCTACTTCAAAGGTATGCAACTGATTAATACCCGTTTCAATAGGCGAATCAACTAATACGTCGTAGTCAGCTGCTTGAAAGGTGTTTTTACCTTTGAGGTTATCCATCCCCGATACAGAGCGCCATTTTTTAGGCACATCTAAATTTACAGTAACTGGCTCTTGGCGAAACGACTCGCTAAACATAAAAAAGCCTGATGCATCAATAAAGGCATGACTGTCATCAATATGACGGGCACGTTTTCCTAGCTCGTTTGCATAGACCTGATAGTCAAGGTTTACTTCGGTTGGCTGAGTTAAATGAACACGCCATGTGCTGTGATCTATTTTTTCCCATTTTAACGCTTTGCCATTTTCATCTTTCGCGTGGAAATAACGCACACCATTGGCAAGATTAAGAATTTCGTAACGGCCAGTGCGCCAAGCAGGAAGCTTTACGTCAATATGCGCTTGTGCGGTTTTTGGAAACTCAACACTTACATTTCCTAGATGATGTTCAGGTTGAGATATGCTTAATGCGTAATTTACATCGGCAAAAGCAGATGTTGAACAGGCAGCTAAAATAGATAACGCTAATAATTTTTTCATAGAAACTCTTAATGGAAACTTGATTGCGGTAAGACTAACAAGCCCCAATTTAAAAGTGAATTAAAAGCGATAAATGACCCTGTATATAAGTTTATACGCAATAGCCTACTAAAAATTGCTAAGTTTTTAGTTAGATAACTACACTTAATAAGAATTTGTTGTAAACTGAGGATAATATAACTAACTCGATGGCGGTATGCTTAGGTGTCTGAAAAATCTAACGCTACAGATAAAAAACTCAAACAGGCGATCGATGCGCGGATGGCTGTTGAGGATGCTCGTAAATATCAAGTCGATACTCTGACTAATTTTTCAGCTAAATTATCATTAAGCTGTAAAGGACTTGATACCGAGCTGGACAACCGGTTAGCTAAATTTAGAAATGCGCTAACTAAAGGCGTTAGCTTTGAACACTTATCGCCATTAATAGATGAAACAATTGTTTTATTAAAAAACCAAGAGTCGGTACAACTAGCTCAACAGCGAGATTTATACACCAGTGTATTAAATGCTGGAAAACAACTGCAAAAAACCAAAGGCCTACCTGATGACACGCGCAGAACATTACGTCATCTATTAGATCACGATATTAATAATGTTCATTCAACTCATGATTTTATTCCTTTACTCGATAAGCTGGTTTCTTTTTACCATCAAGCACTAAATACAAAGCTGACAGGCACCTCCAACGAACAATGTGATGCGACACCTGAACTTGCAAAAAAATTATTAGAACTTGCTAACGATTTAATGCTTGAGGATGAAGCGGCTGAAGAAGTTAAATACATAAAAAACAATATTACTGAAAACGATAAATTGGACGCTCTGTTAAAAGCAGCCATAAATATAATTTCGGTCGTCGTAAAAAACATCACCAAAGAGCGCCAGTCTGCACAGAGTTTTTTGGCTTCACTAAACCAAACACTTGAAGACTTGCACCACTCGATTGTTTCTACAAGCAAACACTCAAAATCGATGGGCGTTGAGTTTGATTCGTTGAATAAAAGCATAGAAAGCAAAATAAAAAATCTGAATATACAAACGCAAAATGCAACCTCAATTTCATCTCTAAAAGAGCTCGTTGATAACGAGCTTAAATCGCTAAGCCAAGATTTTATAGCAAAAGAAAAGTTAGAACGTGAAGATAGAGAAACGCTGATTTCAAGCTTTGATCAAATCAATAGCAGAATTGGTAGCCTTGAAAGCAAACTGACTAAATACAAAAAACGTTTAAATGAACAGCGCTTTAAAAGCCTTCTTGATAGCTTAACAAAGTTACCTAATCGTGCTGCATTTGACGAACGCTATAATCACGAAGTGCATTTATTTAATGTGCAAACATCCGATGTTACCCTTGCCGTTATTGACGTAGACCATTTTAAATCAATCAATGATAGGTTTGGCCACACCGCAGGTGATATCACGTTACAAGTTATTGCTAAAGCATTATTAAAATCAATAAGAAAATCAGACTTTATTGCACGTTATGGTGGTGAAGAGTTTGTACTACTAATGCCAAATACCACGATTGATAGTGCAGCAGCACCGCTAGAAAAACTTAGAAAAGTGATAAAAAGCATTCCTTTTAAATTTAGAGATAAACAAATAGAAATTACGATTTCATTAGGTGCAACACAATTTAAAAAAGGCGATACACCTATTATCGCTTTTGATAGAGCGGACGATGCGCTCTACGAAGCTAAAAATACAGGTCGGGATCGCCTTTGTATCAGTAAATAACGCCATGTTTTGATAAATATGCTAAGAATTATGGCTAAGCAGTTAATTTACATAAATAAGTAGCAAGGAGAATGCCGATGTTAATACAGTTAAACCCAACTGGGGTTTTAGATTTACTGTCGCAATTAGAAGTTGATTTATTAGAGCAATCCTCTGCGAGTGAACGCTATAAGCTATTTAGAAATTGTGCGCTTGCGGTTCTTAATGTCGGTAGCCATACCGATTCAAGCAACGAAATATACGACAAATATAAAGATTTTGATATACGCTTAGTCAGTAGAGAGCGTGGCATAAAAATAGAACTTGAAAACCCACCAGCAACAGCATTCGTCGATGGCGAAATAATCACAGGTATTCACGAACATATTTTCTCTGTTATTCGCGATATATTATTTATTTGTCAAAAGTATGAGAAAAACCTTAAAGAGCAAAAAGCCATAACCCATATGGTATTTGATATGCTCAGAAATGCAGACGCATTGCGTGTAAATATTGAACCCAATATGGTTGTTTGCTGGGGTGGACATTCAATAAATGAACTTGAATATAAGTACACAAAGCAAGTAGGTTATGAATTAGGTTTACGCGGATTAAACATTTGCACAGGTTGTGGTCCAGGCGCGATGAAAGGCCCAATGAAAGGTGCCACTATTGGCCATGCAAAACAGCGTATCAAAGATAACCGTTATTTAGGATTAACTGAGCCAAGTATTATTGCCGCTGAGCCGCCTAATCCAATCGTAAACGAATTAGTCATTTTACCTGACATTGAAAAACGCCTTGAAGCCTTTATAAGAACAGCTCACGCGATTATTATTTTCCCAGGTGGTGCGGGTACAGCAGAAGAACTGCTGTATTTATTAGGTATATTACTGCACCCAGATAATACCAAGCAATGCCTGCCGGTTATTTTAACGGGCCCAAAAGAAAGTGAAACGTACTTTAAAGAATTATGTAAATTTATACAAATGACTCTTGGTAAAGAAGCATTAGATAAATTTGAAGTCATTATTGATAACCCTGAACTTGTCGGTCAAAAATTAAAGTCAGCAATGACTGATGTACGTAATTACCGTAAAAGTGAAGGCGATGCTTATTACTTTAATTGGACTTTGAAAATCGATAATGATTTTCAACAACCTTTTGCACCTACGCACGAGAATATGGCCAGCCTTGATTTACATCTTGATCAACCTAAACAACAATTAGCCGCAAATTTACGCCGAGCATTTTCAGGTATTGTTGCCGGAAATGTAAAAGATGAAGGTATAAAAGCCATAAAACAAAATGGCCCTTATATTTTAAGTGGCGAGCCTGCCTTAATGAAAGATATGGATAAATTACTACAAGCTTTTGTTGAGCAAGGGAGAATGAAACTCCCAGGTAGTAAGTATGTTCCGTGTTACAAAATAAAAGCATGAGCCTTATAGTTTGAAACCCCATTTACTTCTTATCGATGCGCTTAATTTAATTAGGCGCATTTACGCAGTCGACATGAATCAAAAGCATCACAATGACGAGCAAATGATACAAACCTGCTCTGCACGTGTTGCCCAAGCATGTAAAAAACTCTTAAATATCACTAATGCAACCCACGCTATTGCCGTTTTTGACGGTGATAAAAGTTGGCGTTATCACTTTTATAAAGACTATAAGCATTCTCGTGCACCGATGCCCGAGACATTAAAAGAGGCATTAGTCCACTTTAAAACCGCAATTGAAGACACTGGAATTGTAGTATTTGAACCCGAAAATGATGAAGCCGATGACATTATTGCCACACTCGCGTGCAAAGCGGCGAGTAATCAGGTATCGAATACAATTGTCTCGACCGATAAAGGCTTTTTACCACACCTAGGAGCTGATATTACTGTTTATGATTATTTTAAAAAACAGTATCTTGATGAGCACAGTATAAAGGAGCGCTTTGGCGTTAATAAAAACAAACTTGTTGATTTTTGGGCTTTAGCAGGAGATAAAACCAATGATATTCCTGGTGTAAAAGGTATTGGAGCAAAATCAGCTCAGCAGCTTGTTAATAATTACAATACAATTGAAGATGCGCTTGAAGATGAATCACTTAGTCCAAGTATTCATAAAAAACTAGACGCTAATATGCAAATGTATGTTATTTCAAAGCAACTGGTAAGTTTACGCTCAGATATAAATCTAGGTTTTAGTTTAAAGCAGCTAAGGCTTAATTAAGTGATTTATTTTGAGGCAAGAAAATCGTGTCGATAACAAGGCAAAAATTTCGTTATTTAGTTGTTCCGTATAAGAAATGTTTAACGCCGTTAGCGTCATCTCAAATTGATTAGGTATTATTGCGGATTGGTATTAATAGCGCGTACTTATTACAATACGTATACTATTGTTAGTTATGGCAGTTAGAGTAATTCATGTTGAAAAAGTTTTCTCGGTATTTAATTTTAGGTTTGGGACTTTACGCACTTATTGCAGCCTTAGTGATCACTTTTTACAAAGACGATCCACAAGCAATGATCTGGCAAGACCGTGAAGCATTTAATAAACGCTATATTGAAAAACTAACCCTTAAAAAGCAAACAACTCTCAATAGTGTACTTGATTATTTGGGCAGTCCCGATCTTACTTATGCAAAACGTGAAGGTGAACAAGTACTGCAAATTATTTTTTACCGTACACAGCATATTGCATCTGATGGCATTACCACTATTGACGAATGCACTGGGCTTTTATTTAAAAATGGACAGCTTATTTTATGGGGACCCAATGCCTACAAAAAGTATCAGGAAAATAATTAGGTGAGCCATAATGGATGAACCTATCTCAATAAAATTAAACCAGCTGTTTGAAAATACCCAGTTGTTTTTAGCCTCTTATAACAATAAAGAGCAATGGCAAACACTCTACCCTGTCATTTGCAAAATAGCTGAACAATTTCGACTGTTATACAACGAAAATCCATTTTCACTGCAAGCACAACTGGCGCTATTTAATCCAAAATATGACTATTCAACAAACCTCGTTATTAGCCAATGTGTATTAACTACAGCACTTTGTTCAAGTCAGCATTATAATAACGAATTAAGCGAACTTTATATAAGCGTCGCACTTGTTGAGCATCTGTGCGTTTGTAAGCAACTCAATAAACTTGCTGAGCATACTGACTTTAATGTTAATGACAAAAAAGTATGGCAGCTACGTCATCAGCTAGCGGCTAAAATTATTTTAAGCGCAGGAGAGTCAGCAAAGCCAATAGCACAAATTTTAGCTAAATTGAGCAAATACAAGCAGGCACTTGTTAGCACGCCTAAGATTATGCTTTACGATGGGGGTATAACGCTTGTCGCACTCGCTAATATCATCGCAATGAATACGACTTATAATGCTGAGAAAAAACATATTGACCTTTTTAAAGCACTCGGCGATTTATATATAAGAACACCAAATTTATTTGCTCAGCAATTAATAAAAGCGCTGATTGCACATATAGGACCCTTATTACCGGGTAGTAAGGTGCTATATTCTGAGCAATCGATGCTCTATTTAATGACCAATACATTGCAACGCCACATTCTAATAAGCACTAACGAAAAAAATAAAATAACGTGGTATCGCGTAAAAGCATCGCTTAATGACAATCCGAAGCAATGGTATTGCACAAATCAAAAATTACACTCAATGGTTTGGAATAGCGAACATATTAAAACAACAAATGATGTATCAGCGAATGAATCGTTGCAGTTACTTGATTTAATAAGTCGTATTAAGTTACAACATGAATACAGTTATAAAGGTTTGAGCCAAATTATGGCTGAGCATCCTCAAATAATAGTTAATTTGTGCGAAGCAGTAAGACCTTACAACAAAGAACATCAACTCGCTAAAGATTTAAAACATAGTTTGTCTATGGTTGGTTACTTAAATGTGCCGGCGATTATTCAGCGTGTCGTGTTTGAGCGACTTGTCAATGTAACACCGCATCCACTACAGCAATTTGTTTTAAAGCGCTTAACTTGCTTAGTAAACATTATGGGATTAATCGTTAAGCACAACAAAAACTATCAATTTGAACATATTGCTTTGCCTTTATATGCTTACACGTACTATTTATTAACTCAATGCAGTACACAGCTTTCAAGAAAGGTTTTAATAAGCGAAACGCCAAATAATGATTTAAGCGATCCATTTTGTGTATTATTCGGCGTCGATAGAATTAATCAAGAACAATTAAACGCTCAACTTAAGCAATTATTGAGTGATAACCCATGGACTCACGCGCTTTTAGAAGCAGAGCAAATACCTAAAAAGCAATTTAATAGTCAACACAAGCTTTGGATAACATTAAAAGTAGTCGCGCAAAGTGTATTTAAACCCGAATTAGCACTAACGGTATGGCAAAAGCAAATATTAAATGAGCAATTAAAATTACAAGGTTGGTCAAATCAATCTACTTTTAATCAGCAGCTGCTAGCGCTAAACTTATCGAATAGTATTTAATCTGACTCAGGCTTAGATTATTTAGCAAACCTATTATGACTATAAACACAGCTTATACCCATTATTTGTGGTATAAACTGGCAAAATGGGTGAGATATTGGTATAAATGCGCCCTTAAAATTTTCAACCCTCAATCGCATAAATGATCTAACAAGCAGTTGCTCTCTCAGAGTAATAGTTTATGCGTAAATCAAACTCTTTAAAGGAAAAGTTAATGGCCAAAAGAACCATCACTGTGATCAAAGGCGACGGCATCGGTCCGAGCATTATCGACTCAGCACTTGAAATACTAAAAGCCGCAGGATGCGATTTTGATTATGAATTTGTTGATGCTGGCCTAGCTGCGCTTGAAAAAACAGGTGAGTTACTTCCGCAAGACACAATTGATACCATTGCTAAAAACAAAATCACACTTAAAGGCCCTTTAACAACACCTGTGGGTGAAGGTTTTACGTCTATAAACGTGACTTTACGTAAGCAATTTGGTTTATATGCAAATGTTCGTCCTGTTAAATCATTTGTAGGCACTAAAGCACGTTACGATGATATTGATATCATTACGATTCGTGAAAACACACAAGGTATGTACTCAGGTGCGGGGCAAATTGTTTCTGAGGACGGTAACGAAGCAGAAGCTAAATCTGTCATTACCCGCGAAGGCGCTGAAAAAATCGTCACATTTGCATACGAGCTAGCTGTGCGCGAAGGTCGTAAAAAAGTAACTGCGGTTCATAAAGCAAATATTTTAAAATCAACATCGGGTTTATTTTTAAAAGTTGCACGCGAAGTGGCTGAACGTTACCCACAAATTGAATCAACAGAAATGATTGTTGATGCAACGTGTATGAAACTAGTAATGACCCCGGAAGAGTTTGATGTAATTGTTACTACAAACTTATTTGGTGATATTTTATCAGATCTTTGTGCTGGTTTAGTCGGCGGCCTAGGCATGGCACCAGGTGCTAACATTGGTGAAGATGCTGCAATATTTGAAGCTGTACACGGCAGTGCACCCGATATCGCTGGTAAAAACTTAGCTAACCCTACATCTGTAATTTTAGCGTCGATTCAAATGCTTGAGCATTTGGATATGGGCGACACTGCAGAGCGTATCCGCAGTGCCGTTGCTGACGTAATTAAGTCAGGCGATAGAACGACTCGCGATTTAGGCGGTAGCCACGGTACTACAGATTTCACTCAAGCTGTGATTGAACGTCTGTAATTGATCGTACATTTACTATGAAAAGCCAGCAATGCTGGCTTTTTTTTGTTTTTATATATTCCTGCATTCCCCATTCTAAGCTGCATAATCTCTTCCTTACAGACCAATAAAAACCACTAACCTTGCAATTTAAAATTAAAAAAACAACATTAAATGAAATTTCAATGCAAAAAAGGCATTTCTCGGTTGACATGTGAGCTAAAAACCCTTAAAAATAGCTTCATAGAGAACTTTTAATTTAAAGCAATGTATTGCTTTGTAACACAGTGATAAATTATGAAAATGCAAATTCGCCTTTCTGTCGTACTCGTACTGGTCTTAGTGATAAGCCCAGCGGGGATGTATTGAAAAGTGATACTGCTTTTTAAAAACCCTCGCACTACGCGGGGGTTTTTTTATGCATAAAATACAGCACAGAGGAATGAGGATGAGTAAACAACAATATAATGGCTCTGAACTAGTCGTTCAGGCATTAAAAGAATTAAAGGTTAAATACATATTTGGCTACCCCGGTGGCTCGGTATTAGATTTATATGATGCACTTTTTCAGCAAGATGATATTGAACATATTTTAGTTCGCCACGAGCAAGCAGCCACACATATGGCTGATGGCTATGCGCGTGCGACAGGGGAAGTAGGTGTTGTACTTGCAACTTCAGGCCCTGGAGCGACAAATTGTATTACCGGTATTGCTACAGCCTACATGGATTCTATTCCAATGGTTGTGTTATCAGGCCAAGTACCTACAAACTTAATTGGTGACGATGCATTTCAAGAAACCGATATTGTTGGCTGCTCTCGCCCAATAGTTAAACATAGCTTTAACTGTAGGAGCGCGAAAGAAATTCCAACAATCTTAGCTAAAGCGTTTTATATTGCCAGCACAGGTCGCCCAGGCCCTGTTGTAGTTGAACTACCTAAAGATATGCTTAACCCTGCGATTAAGTTTGAATACCAATTCCCTCAAACTACAGAGCTCAGAACGTACAACCCCAATACTAAAGGGCACTCTAAACAAATTCGTAAAGCCGTTACTGCCATTTTAGAGGCTAAAAAGCTCGTTATTTACTCCGGTGGCGGTATTGTTATTTCTAATACATCAGAGCAGCTAACTCGTTTAGTTGAGTCGCTAAATGCACCAATTACAAATACCTTAATGGGCCTTGGAGGTATATCGGGTGTACATCCTAACTTTATTGGCATGCTGGGGATGCATGGCACGCTTGAAGCCAATAAAGCGATGGCAAATGCCGATGTTATTTTAGCGTTAGGCGCTCGTTTTGATGACAGAGTAACCAATAACGTTAAAAAGTTTTGTCCAAGTGCCACCATTGTTCATGTTGACGTAGATCCAACCTCTATCTCTAAAACTATCAAAGCACATATTCCCGTTGTAGGCTGCCTAGCAACAGTACTTGAACAACTACAAGCAGGTATTGACAAAAGCCCAATTCAAATTGATCGCAGCGCGCAAGAGGACTGGTGGCGACAAATTATAAGCTGGCGTGAGCAAAAATGTTTAAGCTACAACACGGATGGCGAAAAAATAAAACCGCAAGCAGTAATTGAAGCTGTTTATAAAGCCACCAATGGGGATGCATATGTAAGCTCTGATGTTGGTCAACATCAAATGTTTGCAGCGCAGTACTATCCCTTTAAGCACCCTCGTCAATGGATCAACTCAGGCGGCTTAGGCACTATGGGCTTTGGTTTACCTGCCGCTATGGGTGTAAAGCTTGCATTTCCTGGTAAAGAATCTGTCTGCGTTACAGGTGATGGCTCTATTCAAATGAATATCCAAGAGCTGTCTACCTGTTTACAATATAATTTAGCTGTAAAAGTTGTGTCTTTGAACAACCGCTCTCTTGGCATGGTACGCCAATGGCAAGACATGGTATACGGTGGTCGCCATTCATCATCTTATATGGACTCTCTGCCTGACTTTGTTAAGTTAGTTGAAAGCTACGGCCATGTAGGTATTAAAGTAAACACACTTGATGAACTGCAGCCGGCTATAGATAGAGCAATGAGCATCAACGATCGTTTAGTCTTTTTAGATATTCTTGTTGACGAAAAAGAACATGTGTACCCAATGCAAATTAAATTAGGCAGCATTGACGAGATGTGGTTACGAAAAGGAGTAAAAGCATAATGCGTCGTATTTTATCTATCTTATTAGAAAACGAACCTGGTGCACTGTCGCGTATCGTTGGGTTGTTCTCACAACGTGCGTACAACATAGACAGCCTTACGGTAGGCACAACCGACGATCAATCATTATCACGGATCACCATTACCACTATGGGTGATGACAGAGTTGTGGAGCAAATAACTAAACAAGTTAATAAACTTGTAGACGTGTTAAAAATAATAGATTTAACCGAGATGGGCCATATTGAGCGTGAGCTGCTATTAGTTAAAGTATTTGCACAAGACGAAACGACACGCGCAGCAGTAACTCGTGTAGTTGATGTTTTCCAAGGGATTATTTTAGATATGGGCCGACAAAGCTATAGTCTGCAGCTTGTAAGCAGCACAGATAAAATAGAATCGTTTTTGGATACCTTACGCCACGAAACCGACATTATCGAAGTTGTACGCTCAGGAGCTGTAGGCATAGGTAGAGGCGATAAAGCTTTAAAAGCATAATACCAATCTGCTTATATGGGGCCTGTTTAACGTTAAAAAAATTACGCTAGAACTAGGAAAAAATTTTTAACGACATTATAGTGCAATTTAATTCGTTAAATTGATCAAAGATTTATGCAGTTTGGTATTAAACATAAAAAAAAGGGCTAAATAGCCCTTTTTTATTTAATGCATAAAACCTATTAAAGGTTTACTTGGTCTTTAAGACCTTTGCCTGCTTTAAAGCTTGGGATAGTTGCCGCTGCGATTTGGATCTCAGCACCCGTTTGCGGGTTACGGCCTGTGCGCGCTGCGCGTTCTTTTACTGAGAAAGTTCCAAAACCAACTAATGCTACTGAATCGCCTTCTTTTAAAGAAGAAGTTACAGCGCCAGTGAACGCGTCAAGTGCACGAGTAGCAGCGGCTTTAGAGATTTCTGCATCAGTAGCAATTTTTTCAACTAATTGAGCTTTATTCATTTTAGATTCCTATTCGTTATTATTTTGCCTTCGCAAAACCTATCTTTATGCATTTTTGAAGAGTTAGCAACAGCAAATTGCATTTTTTGCTTAAAATCTTAAAAAACACGTAAAATTTAAATAATTGTCGGTAAAATACAGCGTGTTGGGTTAACAAAGACTTAATTTAAGTTCAATTTTGGCGCATGTTAAGTAACATTTAAATCAACTATATTTTTTCGATAACTAAGGTCACTTCCCCAACCTCGACTCCAAACTTAACAATAGATGTGCGGTTTATCAAGCGTGTTTGTGTAACCAAGTACATCCAATCGTCAAAATTCACCTCAAGAGTTGATCCATCGTATGGCAACTCAACATTATAATTCCAGTGAAATACACTCCCCTGACTTTTTCCTTTGGCTATACCTAAAACGTCATCAGCTGTGCCTGTTAATGAGTTATCATCATTTAGCGTTATTTTCCAAATGCGTTTCTGTGTTTGTCCGTCATCATAAATAAAGTCTTCCTCAATAACGCCTTCGCTACCATCCCAAGTCGCCTTCATGTCTACGACAAGCTTACGGGTTAATTCACCTTTAAAATCTTGTACAACGCCGTAGGCTTTCAAATTTCCATTAAAAAACGTTTTGAAGTCAAAGTTGGGTGATGTATTTTTATAATGTTCGACATTAGGCGCAGAACAACTCACCAAAAGGAAAGCAAGTAAGCTAACAGCAACCAGTTTTAGCATATTTGATACGTTCATCTTAATTCCCTAATAATTGTTTACGTAGTTTTGGCTCAGATGTATTTTCATCAAGCCAAATGGCTAAAAAATCGCTCGAAAATTCAGGCTCTTCGATCTGACCCGTTTTTTTATCGTTATGATAAAAAGTGCTTACGCCTTGCTCATTTGTAATAAGAGTTAACGAGTCACCTTTTTTAATATCAGGCCAAATAGACAATAGCTTAGTATCGTATTTGGCAGACAGCTTTGATTTACCTAAATGTGTCCATTGCTCGTTGGTTGCTTTTACAATTTCTTTAGCATCAAAATTACGTAAATAAGTGAGCTTAAATTTAACAGGATGTGTCCCAGCACTGTAATCACCTGAATGAGTAAATAATTGAGCGTCATACACATCCCAAAATAAATACTCCATTCTTGCCTCGCCTACTTTATTAAACTCAGCACTTGCATATGCCAAGGGCGTTGTAAGTAGATAAAAAACAATAATTTTAAATAAAACTTTCAAAATAAAATCCTTTCGTTTAGATGAATTATACCAATTGCATTAAATTAGTGGTCTATTATAGCGATAAGAAAACAGCTCAATAACAAGGCTAAAATTATGATACATAGTTGTTCTATATAAATAATTTTTAACGTAGTGTGTGAGCTATTTAATACGCTAGGGCCTGTTTATCTTTCGAGGTTAAATTTGCAGCAGACTGTTTGGTATTTAAACAAGGCAGAGCCTATGTAGTGTGGTTATTCCCCATAAATAGGCGATAACGCAGCATAAATGCCAAACATGCGCTGCCCTTGGGTTCTGCCTAGGGGCAATTTACTCTTTGTTGCTCGGTTTTTAC